>JBOFTL010000362.1:0-4185 GCA_051652045.1 Microcoleus sp.
ACGAGGTAAATTTCAGTACGAGTTATGCACTTTTAAGAATGGCAAGCAATTTAATGCTGACCTTAATGGTGCTTATAATATCGCCGCTCGATACTGGGCAAAAGTTAAAAAGCTGAGTGGGAGAAATCGCCACCAGTCCGTTCCTAGCAAAAGTTCTAGGGCGGAGTCGAGAATGCCGACTGTTTTGTCTGACCTATGGAATAACGCAATTATCCATAGTGTAGGACATTTCGATACCTCTACCAAACCCTCGGTTTGCTAGAGTGAGTATTCATTAAAGCTACCCTAGGATATTTGTACCCGGCAAGTTCGGGACATTAACCTGGGATATCTCACAGCTCCAAAAATTACCGTCTCTGACGATATAGGGTGCGATCGCGGCTGCTTCCTCCTCAGTTAGTTCGCCGCGTCGTTTAAGATCCATAATGCCATTGGTAGGGGGCAAGTGTTGTCCGCAGGGAAATTCCAAATCACACGATGGGCAAAGATAGATGCCCTTGGTTAGTGTGCCCGTACTAACCCCATTTACCTTCCTCAATTCAATATCTCTCACGATTGGGTGAGTAGCTTCAATCGCCACATGTAAGATGAGCTGGAAAAAGCCGTCTTTAGCAAGAATCTGTCTATTGCGATCTGCATACTCGCCTTGCAGAAACTCCGCCGGGGCGACCATGCTTTGCAATAATTCGGCATCGTAAACGAAGCCCATGGCAGCATCTAGATTTTCCCAGTCATGGTCCTTGATATAAGGCTTAGTTGGCATCCCTAGCGCCATGTCTGCAAGGCTAGCTGGTGCCCAGGCCATATTCGAGTGGCTCATCAGGTTGTGGGATGCCCTCATGGGTACAGTTACGAACTGAGAGGCCGTGAATGGGGGGGTGCCTTCCCGACGGTATTGGTTAATCTTTGCCAACTGTTCAGGAGTTGGCGATCGCATGGTGTAGAGATTTTGGCGCTGTTCCGGTTCGTCATAGACACGGTTCACGACTGGCATACCGCCGATCCATCCATCTGGTTGTTCGAGAAGACTATTAGTGGGCATTTCCTTACTGAATTTTTTCCTACAGCGACAATTATTTTTGCAAACCCGATCCACACCGATGGGCGGATTAGTGCCAATACGAACCCAGCCCCTCCCCGCAATTCTGACACAGCTTATGCAGCTTTCACCAGGGGTTAAGATATCGCGTTCATAAAGCCATCCTTCAGCCTTGAACGCCTCTACCCTGCCCTGCCAATAGACAGAATATGCTTTCTCAATATAGAGGTTCTGACGGGCCTGGAATTGGCCAGTACTCATCCGGCCCCGCATGATTTCATTGGCAAAATTACGCAAGTACAGATATTGTTCGCGCATGATGCCGCTGGTGATGCCAAGGTCACGAGGGGTCATCTGCGCCATGCCACCACGACCTAACACATAGCTGTTGACCAGTACCTCTTTTAGAGTGTCTGCAAACTGGTCTTCCCATTCACTGACGTTCAGTTCACCTGTGATGAGGCGATTACCAAGCTCAGTTAGTTTGTCCTGTTGTTGGGAAATATAGTTCTCAGTCAGTTCCAGAACTCTTTCAGTGCTGAGGAACTGTCCGCTTTTTCGGTCCTGGTATCGGTGTGATTTGAGGTTGTAGACCCAAGTTTTTGCCATGGGTCTAGTTTATCGGGATTTTGCTTTTTCCGATAGCAACAACCGTTCGAGGAACCTCCTTATTTTACCCAAAACCCCCTGATAGATGTGTCAGGGGGTTTGTTTCTATTTTGGCAAACAAAGTACAATCTTCTTTTCTGGAATCTGAATACCTAGTTTTTGACAAGCCAAAGCTTCCCATTCCGGGTCGTCACAAAGTCTTCTAATCCTTTTAAGAGTGGCGTCTGAAAGGGGTTGTTTTGCTTTCTTTTCAGGGTTAATTTTTTTAGCCATTTTTGAGCGTTCCTTTGATTTCGGTGGTCTTGATTAAAGTGTACCCAAAGCTTTCGATTTCAATATCATTGAAATGGTCAACACGACTGCGCTTGATTCTGAGCATGGGAAGCCTATAGCCTCAGTCTTATAGGGGTCCGACTGAACATTTTTTATGTGCCTAGGCACTGATCTAACCCCATCCGTGATCAATACATTGATCTGGGGGAACCTCGTCTACCGGGTGACTTGCAAACGTTGTTACGTTGCGCCGCCAAGCTATTTACCTTTGACCGTACCGAGGGCTTATTTCGGGGGGCAAAGCATCACCGGGCTATTGCAACCGAGTCTGGTTCAGTATTGGGTTCACTAGCCCAATTAAACTCGGTGTATAGGTTGATTGCGCCGTCATCGTCGCACGTATCACCTATACAAGGGGCCAGCCGCGCCACATTCCCCTTGCGCTCCCCACCTTATCTTTACAATCTTTAAACCTTGCAACTTATTTGTTTTGGGGTTATTATCAAAGAAAGCTAGCGCGTTATTTGATTTGGGTGGTACTTTTGATAATAACGCGAACCCCCGGAGATAGCAATATCTCCGGGGGTTCTTGTTTTATTAGACACACTCCGCCAGCGCAGACTATTCGACCACTTCCGCCCCTTCGATGACCTCACCGATCGCCTCTACACTTGCTTCGGTCACGGCTTCCGGCGTAGGTGTTTCGGTACCCACTTCAGGCGCGACCTCAGTAATGGTTTCGATGACAGGATCAGCCGCCACGATTTCATTCACCACATCAGCGGTAGGGGTGGGGTTGGCAAACTGAGCGGCTAAATCCGTGGTCAGTTGGTCCAACTCAGAGGAGGTTTGATCGGCTTGATTAGCCAATGCCAGGGCTTGAGTATTATTGGCTTCATCCAGTGCCGTCTTGAGAGCAGACACCTCGGAGGAAAGAGTAGCGGCCTTGGCAGAGGCTTCGTCAGCGATCGCCTTAGCTTCAGCCACCTTCTGGTCGCAACGGGCGACAATCTCAAGGATTAGGTTGGTTACGAAATTTTTCACTTCAGCAATTTTCATTGGTTTTACTTGGTTGTTGATTCAGAATCCAGAATAAATTTAACATCTTCGCCCTCTAAAGGGGGTGGGTTAGCCTCCCATGCTTGTTGAGCAGCCTCAAGATCGTCTTGGGTGACAGTGGCCTGTTGTTGGCGCTTAAAGTATGGGGTTAGTTCTACGGTGTCGGGATTAAAGTCGGGCATCAGAACTCCATCAGCAACCGCTCTAGTTTTTTGCCAGTCTTAGCCGGATTATCACTTTCCCCATCCTTCTCATTATCGGCATTATCAGATTCAGCAATATTATCCTCAGGCTTCTCAAATTGAGACACTGAAATCTTGGGCCAACCGATTGTATATTTCCAGCGATCCGGCGCAATCCCTTTCAGCGCCAACTCAATATCGATGATTTGTTTAATGCCTTCCGTAGCCTGTGCGCGGATCGCATTAATCCGACGGGCATAGGCCAGGGCAGGCTGCCCACTGATATCCTTGGCCCCAATGGTAGGAAGACCAGCGAACAAGTAAGGGGGAACACCGGAAGCCATTACAATGCGCGATCGCCACATCAACACCGCATCGATGAGCGGCTTAAGGTCCGGGTTCATCTGACCCACCTTGCCAATCTCTTCCCCCGGCATAAGGTAATAATGAGCGATCGCCCCTTCAGCCAATTGAGCCTGATGATTTTCGCGATAAGCTTCAAGGTATTCTCTATTTTGGTCAAGCGGCATTTTGTGCAAAGTCGGGTTGACGCCTATTTCTCGACTTGCCAATGCAAGGTCCTCCGTTACCTCTCGCAGGCGAGCCCAATCTTCAAGGCTGGACGAAAAAACACCGCGACCATATAGGTTCTTGCGGTGGTAGCGAAAATGAGTAATTTTTAGCGGGAGAAAATCAATTTGATTCTCACCTGACCATGACCGCCTCTGCTCAAATTTTTCTAAAAGCCCGTAATTCTCGACTCGAAACATCTCAAACGTAGGAAGGGGTTGCAGGCGAGTAATGGCCATCTCATTGATATCGATGCCCAGCTCAATGAATGCATCGCCCCATGAAAGCATTCGTTCGAGGATGATCGATAGGTCGCCATAGTGAAACAGGCGATCTATCAGATCCATGCCGATACTGAAAACCTCAGTATCGACCTCTTCCCCTTCTCTAATTTCTTCATTGATAATGATGCCCTGGTCGTCGCCGTCGGCACTACTTAGGCAGTCTTGAACT
>JBOFTL010000363.1:0-9171 GCA_051652045.1 Microcoleus sp.
CAAGTCTTTTAAAAACATGGCTCAACAGCTAAAACAATCTTTTGAAACCTTAGAAACCCACAAAAATTCCTTTGCCCGCTTCTTTCCTCCCGAATATCTCAAATTCCTCAACAAATCCTACGTAACGCACATTCAACTAGGCGATCACGTCAGTAAAGAAATGACAGTAATGTTTTCTGATATTCGATCGTTCACCACAATTTCTGAGAAGATGACACCTCAAGAAATCTTCAACTTTGTGAACGCTTATTTAAAGCGAGTTTCTCCAGAAATTCACGATAGCAAAGGCATTATTGTCAAATACTTAGGAGACGGTTTGATGGCAATTTTTCCTGACAGTGCCGACGATGCAGTCCGAGCGGGAATTACCAAGTTGAGAAAACTTCGGGAATACAATAAGCAGCGAATAATTAAAGGTTATTTTCCGATTAAGATTGGAATTGGCATCCACATCGGTCACGTCATGGTAGGCATGATTGGAGAACAAAATCGAATGCAGGGTGATGCTCTTTCGGATATTGTCAACTTAACCTCGCGCTTGGAAGGATTGACGAAGTTTTACGGAGTATCTATGTTAATTTCCGAGCAGGTTTTGCAGAAATTAAACGATCCGAGTCAATACGAAATTCGCTTTCTCGATCGGGCTGCTGTCAAAGGTAGGAGTGAGCCAATTTTTATCTATGAGGTAATGGATGGAGAAGATGAAGAAGTGAAAGCTTTGAAGTTTCAAACGCGATCGGATTTTGAGGCAGGATTGGAACACTATTACAGTCAGAGATTTGCCGATGCTCAGCGGTATTTCGAGCAAGTTTTAGCAGTCAATCTTGCGGACAAAACGGCCAAGCTTTATTTAGAACGAGTCAATATCTTGCTGGAATCTGGGGTTCCAGAGAACTGGGATGGTGTGTGGAATTTTACTGAGAAATAAGTAGATTTGATAGTTGATAGTTGATAGTTGAGAGTTGTAGTGCGAGCGTCCCCGCTCGCGATCGATCGTTGAGAGTTGTAGTGCGAGCGTCCCCGCTCGCGATCGATCGTTGAGAGTCGATCGATTGAGAGTTGATAGTTGACAATCGATCGATTACCCATTACCAATTATTTCCACCAATGTTTTCAAGTCTGGCACTTCTAAATCGGGCTGCCCGCTAGCAGGAAGTGTCGCCCCAAATCCCGTGGTATCGTGCCTCCGATTGACCCAAACTGTTGCTATTCCCATCAATTTAGCTGGTACGATATCGTGATACAAACTTTGAGCGACGTGCAAAAGTTTTTCGCGCGGAATGCCCATAGTCTCGATCGCAAATTCAAAATTGCGAGTTGACGGTTTGTACGATCGCACTTGTTCCGCAGTAATCAGCCAATCTAATTCAACTTTTAAATGCTTGGCTGTCGGCTCAAACAAATCGTTATCTATGTTAGAAATTACCGCCAGTTTATATTTCTGTTTGAGCGCGGATAAAGCTGCTACTGTATCGGAGAATGGCTGCCAATTTGCGATCGATTCCACCAAACAGTTGATTTCTGTCCCCGACTCTGTTTCTGCCGGTTCAAAATTAAATCTTTGACCGATTTTTTGCACTATTTGTTGCAATACCTCGCGATATTTGATATAATCTCCAGTGTCTTTTTCCAGTTCCGCTTCTAACTCAGCAAACATTTCTAAAGTTCTGACATCGCTGAAATCGATTTCGCGGTTGGACAGCAAGTGTTTTAAAACTGGCAAAATGCCGCTTTCCCAATCGATGAGCGTGCCGTAGCAATCAAAGCTGACAACTTCAAATTGATTAAAATCTAACATTTATCCAATTCTCCAACTCAATATGGCAAGGGGTCGCCCGTTATACCCGTAGGGTATAACGGGTGGGGAATTGTCACCAGGAAATAAAAGCGAAGCAACATTGCTGCTGTAGATGCGATCGCTCGCACGCTCGCGATCGGTAAACTTTGGTTTTGACAATTATACCGAATTACCCGCAGATCGAAGAGAACGGCAACGGCAGCAGATCTTGCGTCTAGTCGTAAAGTTGCCAAGTCTGTCGCTAGAGCCCATTACCGTTGCTGATTCATGCAGAAGTCTCTAATTGACATCCTCCCCGCCCTGTAAGGGCGAGGATTCCCAAGTATCGCTACTTGGGTTTCTGCTAGTGTCATACTTGCAGTGCGAGCACCTAAATCGTAAACTGTGCGTCAACTTAAGTAAAATTATTGCAAACTTTTCTCAAGCTGTCGTTCCACGACGGGGTGTTAAACCCAGTTTTCTGATAAAGAACACGCCAGACAGGGCTAAGAGCGCGCACCCTACATCTAGAATACTCTCAACTGTCAGCGGTCAACTAATCTTTAACAGGTTTCATTGTTGGGAACATCACCGCATCTCTGATACTTTGAGTGTTGGTTAACAGCATCACCAATCGATCGACTCCGATGCCCATCCCCGCACAATTAGGCATACCCAAAGATAGAGCTTGAATAAAGTCTTCATCCATTGGATGCGCTTCATCATCACCTGCATCTTTCTGCGCTAATTGCTCTTCAAACCGCTTTCTTTGCTCCTTCGGATCGTTCAATTCCGAGAAGCCGTTCGAGTATTCCATACCGTTGATAAACAACTCGAAACGCTCGACAAATCCCGGTTTGCTGCGGTGTCCTTTCGCTAAAGGACTGACTTCTACGGGAAAGTCAATGATAAAAGTAGGCTGAATTAGTTTAGGAACAACTAATTTGTCAAAAACAGCGTAAAGTACGTAACCCAAACTCTGTTTTTCTAATTTAGAAAGGTGTAATTCTAGTTTAGTTGCAGATTCGATCGCGCTTGCTAAATCCAAGCTGTCGAAATCCAATCCTAACTCATCCCTAACAGCTTCTACCATCGTTTTTACTTGCCAGTGCAGGCCGGTAAAACTGGGATATTTTTCGCTGTAGTCGAACTTGCGTTCTAAACTAATTAATTGTCCTTGATTGTCAACTTCTTTGACATCCCCAAGTACAGCCTCAGCCGCACAACACATCACATCTTCTACAACTGCTAAAATGTCGAAGTAATCTGCATAGGATTGGTAAACTTCCAAAGAGGTAAACTCAGGATTGTGAGTGCTGTCAATTCCTTCATTTCTAAAAGCTTTCCCGAGTTCAAATACGCGCTCGAAACCGCCACAAATCGCCCGTTTTAAGAACAATTCCGGTGCAACTCGCAAATACAAATCCACATCCAAAGCATTGTGGTGGGTGACGAAAGGCTTAGCAGCAGCACCGCCGTAAATCGCTTGCAGCGTCGGCGTTTCTATTTCATAAAAACCCGCATCCCAAAGATAGGAACGGATGCTTTGCACGATGCGACTGCGCAGCATGAAACGGTTGAGCGCATCCTGGTTGCCGGCCAAATCCATTTCGCGGTGGCGGCGGCAAACTTCCGGATCGTTAACTCCGTAATAAGCATCGGGAAATTGAATCGTAGCTTTCGATAATAGCGTGAATTCCCGCACTAAAATCGAAAGTTCTCCCCGAGGCGTCCTGCAGCCGATACCTTCGATGCCAATAAAGTCGCCGACATCGAGCAATTTTTGGATTTGTTTGAAGCTCAAACCGACTTCACCGGTGACAATTTTTTTCTCGATTTTGAGTTGAATTTTGTCTGTAGCGTCCTTTAAATCGATGAAGCAAATGCTGCCGCTGTCGCGCTTGGAAGTGATGCGGCCGCCTACTCGCAGGGAAATTTCTTCGGGGTCAGTTTCTCCATTTTGGAGCTCTTTTCCCGGCTGGCTGAATAATTCCCGAACTTGCTTTGCTGTGTGCGATCGCGCGTAGGATTGACTGGGATAGGGTTCTATGCCTTGCGATCGCAATTCCTCTACTTTTTGACTGCGAACTTCGGCTTCACTCAGAGTCATTATTTATTGCCTGATTAAAATTTACGAATATCTTACATTTTGCACTCTTTGATTATTTAGCCGCAATGACTAAAAAAGCAAGATACCTCTTCCACAACTCAATTTCACGATCGGGCGGAAGGATTATCGCAACTTATGCTAAATGTAAGAAACACTAAACTGTAACATAACTGGGTGGCAGCAGAGAAATTTTGCCACATACATTTATATCAGTTCTCACAAAAATGCAACAGCTCTCAAGCTGCAAACCCCTACAGAATAAGTCATTGAAAATCTCAAACAGTATAAGCTCTAGAGGCGATCGCACTTGCAGCACTCTGTTACCGAAATATCTCCGATCGTAAATTGCGATCGGCAACACAAAGCTACCGAAACATTAAAAAATTTAGTTGTTAGTCGAGTCCAAGTGGTGAGATGATATGTAGTGCAGCCTCACGGCAGTTCCCCAATTGAGCAGACCGGCAAGCGATCGAACTCGACTCGAACTAGACACCCCGTGCCTCTGCTGGAATCGACCACTCTCACACATACTCATCAGATCTAAAAAACCATAATTATGGCTGTCGCAACTCAATCACTCGAAGAACTCTGCATCAACTCTATCCGCTTTCTGGCGATCGACGCGGTAGAAAAGGCAAAATCAGGACATCCAGGACTGCCGATGGGCGCTGCCCCTATGGCCTTCGTGCTGTGGGATCGGTTCATGCGGTTCAATCCCAAAAACCCCAAGTGGTTCAACCGCGATCGCTTCGTGCTTTCTGCCGGCCACGGCTGTATGCTGCAATACGCCCTCCTGTATCTCACAGGCTACGATAGCGTCACCCTCGATGACATCAAGCAATTCCGCCAGTGGGAATCCAAAACCCCCGGACACCCGGAAAACTTCGTCACTGAAGGCGTTGAAGTTACTACAGGCCCTCTGGGACAAGGCATTGCTAACGCCGTCGGTTTGGCAATGGCGGAAGCTCACCTTGCTGCTAAGTTTAACAAGCCCGGTCATAATATTGTTGACCACTACACCTACGTAATTATGGGTGACGGCTGCCACATGGAAGGCGTTTCCGGTGAAGCTTGTTCTTTGGCAGGACACCTCGGACTCGGCAAATTAATTGCTCTTTACGATGACAATCACATTTCCATTGAAGGTAATACTAATTTAGCCTTTACTGAAGATGTGGGCAAGCGTTTTGAAGCCTACGGCTGGCACGTTGTTACTGTAGATAATACCAATCTTGACGAAGATACTAGCTTAGAAGCAGTTCACAAAGCTATTGAAGAAGCCAAGAAAGTAACTGACAAACCGTCGATGATTAAAGTCCGCACGATCATCGGTTACGGTTCTCCCAACAAACGGGATTCTTACAGCGCTCACGGTGCTGCTTTGGGCGATGCTGAAGTAAAAGCAACTCGCGATTTCTTGAAGTGGGAACACGCACCCTTTGTGATTCCCGATGATGCTTTGGCTCACTTCCGCAAAGCAGTCGATCGCGGTGCCACAGCCGAGCAAGAATGGAATAAAGCTTTTGCTGCTTATAAAGCAGCATATCCTGCAGAAGCAGCAGAATACGAGCGCACTGTGGCCGGCAAACTTCCCGAAGGTTGGGATAAAGTTTTGCCGACTTACAAGCCGGAAGATAAGGCAGATTCGACTCGGAATCATTCAGGAAAATGCTTGAATGCTTTGGCAAGTGTGTTGCCGGAATTGATCGGCGGTTCTGCCGATTTGGCATCTTCTAACATGACCTTGCTCAAGGGTGAAAAAGACTTCCAAAAAGGTCAGTACGAAGGCCGCAACCTGCGTTTTGGCGTCCGCGAACACGGCATGGGCGCGATCGCCAACGGCTTGTTATTGCACGGCGGTTTGGTTCCTTACTGCGCTACTTTCTTGGTATTTGCTGACTATATGCGCGGCGCAATTCGCCTGTCTGCACTGTCGGAAGCTGGAGTTATTTATGTAATGACTCACGACTCCGTAGCTTTGGGTGAAGACGGCCCGACTCACCAACCGGTGGAAACAATAGCTTCTTTGCGCGTAATTCCCGATTTGTTAGTCATGCGTCCTGCAGATGGCAATGAAACATCGGGTGCTTATAAGGTGGCAATTGAAAACCGTAAAGTCCCGACTTTGATGGCTTTGTCCCGTCAAAACTTGCCTAACTTGGCCGGAAGTTCGATCGAAGGAACCGCTAAAGGCGCTTACATTTTGTCCGACGATAGCGGCACTCCCGACATCATTTTAATCGGCACCGGTGGCGAAACTTACCTCTGCGTGGAAGCAGCAGAAAAATTGCGCGCCCAAGGTAATAAAGTGCGCGTAGTTTCAATGCCTTGTTGGGAATTGTTCGACGCGCAAGATGCCGCTTACCGCGAATCCGTACTGCCAAAAGCTGTTACTAAGCGTTTGGCTGTTGAAGCGGCTGCTAGTTTCGGCTGGGGACGTTATTTGGGCTCTGAAGGTGACAGCGTAAGCATCGACACCTTTGGCGCTTCTGCACCGGGCCCCGTGGTTTTAGAAAAGTTTGGCTACACCGTTGATAATGTGGTAGCTAAGGCTAAAGCACTGTTGGGTTAGAAAACAGGTTAATCGCAGCAGTTTGACATTCCACGTCCTTCTGAGACGGGGATTCTGAAATAATTTTTAGTGGGGCGGGCTTAGGGCTCGCCCCATTTTTTATACTCAATCCGGATTGACCGCCCCGCAATACGATCGCGCGATCTCGATGCGATCGATCGCAATTACTCTGGTTATAAGTGGAAGATTTAGAAACACATACTCCCTTCCCACCCGAAGAATTTGTATTGCGAACGACCGCGAAAATGCACGCATACGCTCCGTCACAGAGCATAAGTACATAATCTTATACCGGGAAGGGAGTAAGCTTTTAGGTTTGGTATCAGAAAGAAAACAGTCATCAATCGAAACAGTTATGCGGGAATGGGGAAGTAAAGTTCTAGAACAAATATAAGAAGTCAGCAGGGATCTGAGTGGGGATGTGTAACTCTTATCGAGAGTCCGCCACTGTTATCTCGCGCCCGCCATGATTATCTCGCAGTATCACACCAATCGAGCCCACAACTTATTAATAATGATAATCCCGCTAGGGGTGGGAGAGTCTGCCTGTTGCAGACTCTCCCACCCTTACCCCTTTTTTTGACGATCGTTATTATCCAATTATATTTATGCACAAAGGGGTATTGACACAATATACTCCTTTTTAACTTGTTACCAATGAGTTTTTGTTGTATTCTTCAATTATATTTATTCACAAAGAGGTATTGACAAAATCTACTCTCTTCTAACTTGTTACCAATGATTTTTTTCGTAAATCGTACCAAATTTGCTAAGTCGGTATCAACTGCTGCAGTTGATACCATTTACCAAAAATAAGGCTACAATTTACATCGTTGGATTTATCTGATACAATCAATTTATCTGTTATGATTGTTGCATGATTTTACAGAATTAATGATATAATCAACAATACATAAATAAACCCAAAATTATATAAATATTTATACATTTTCTGAAAAATACATAAAAACTTTAGAAAAGTATTCAGGATTTTTAAAGATTGTGTAAAGTTCAGCAGTTGAGGTTCTCAATACTTAGGTAGTCAGATTAAGGTATATTTACGTAAGTGAAACCCGATTGCGATCGAGTCTAATTAGCAAATGATACCTATCATCATCATAAGCTTTTAGACTAAGCACCAATATTTTTGGTTCCCTTAGTTTCCCTTTAATTTCAAACCAATCTGCCAAATTGCCAACACAGCTCTAATTAGTTCAGATATATTTAGGTACATTGAGAGAAATAACATTTATTCGAGTAACAAATCAAAAAAAACCGAAAAAATGAATAATTATCTCAGACCTAAACTATGTCGATATCGTCTCCGAGGAAACCAGCATACCTATGTTTCAAAAGATTGTGTAAAGTCCAACAGTTGAGATTCTCAATATTTGGGAACGTTTCATAGGTAAGCATCAACATTTTGTTTTCCTTGAGTTTCCTCGATTCTCTCCAAGGAAACCAGCATACCTAGCTTCAATTAGCTAAGCATTAATGATTTTGTCTTCCCTGAGTTTCCTCGCTCGTCTCCGAGGAAACCAGCATACCTAGTTCCAATTAGGTAAGCATTAATGATTTTGTCTTCCCTGAGTTTCCTCGCTCGTCTCCGAGGAAACCAGCATACCTAGTTCCAATTAGGTAAGCATCCTTAATTGCTTTGACAGGCTCGCATTTTTACATCAATTGCTCTGACAGGCTCCTTTTTTAACATCTTTTAAACGGGAGCGCTGATGCTTAAACTTTTGACACCTACAAGACTTTTCAGGTAAGTGAGGCACAGAGAAACCGGATTTCTTCCAGAAACCAGCTTTCTTGCGTGTACTTCATCAACCTGCAATTTGCCGTAAATAAGTCGGTGGGAAAATTCATAATTCATCCAAAGTCTGGGTCTTTGACCCCTGTATTGCCAGCGCGAACTTAACAACTCGCGATCGCAAGCCGACTTTGTATGTCTAAACTCCGAAGGTAAAACTCGAATGTACTTTGTTTGTCATTCAAGTTCTACCTTACGGGAGTGAAAATCGGATGTTCGACCTCAAAATCGGATAACGGTAATATCTGAGAGTTTGAGGTCGAAATGGCTCTCGCTACATCCGATTTTGCAACCTCGGAGCGGTTTCAACCGCGCCCGTCATCAAGGGATACCTAACCCGGATTAGGGATTACTTGTTTTTACTTTTTACCTGTTTTTTACCTAGTGTAGTGGGGGTTTTATGGTAGCGCAAAACTTTAGCAATCAATATTTGACTGGCAATAACTTTCGCGGTCAAAACCTGAATGGTTCGACATTCTTTAAAGCCAGACTTGACGGTGTTCAATTCAACAGAAATGCCCAAGGCACTGCCACTCAACTCAGAGGTACTAACTTTGAAGAGGCATTTCTGATTAATGTAAATGCAATCAGGTGCTATCTTTGCTGGCAATACCAACTTTCAACCAGCAAATTTTTATAAGGCGAACTTAGAGAACGTCAATTTAACTGGCGCAAACCTAACTGGGGCGAACCTTTCACTAATCAACACAAAGTTGATTAACCTCTCCAACGCCAACCTCACCAATGCCATTCTGCATGAGGCTAATCTCAGCGGTGAAGGGTCGGAGCCACCGAACATGACAGGAGCCAACTTTACCGGTGCCGATTTGTATAAGGCGAAGCTGAAATCGGCTGACTTTAGCGGTGCCAATTTGACGAATGCTAAATTCCAGGCTGCT
>JBOFTL010000364.1:0-4011 GCA_051652045.1 Microcoleus sp.
GATCCTCATCCACCCGTCCCCTGCTTAAATCTACAATTATTAGATTGCTTACGGGTGGAATCACAGCCTCACGCGACTCTCATCCCACACTAACCGAGGCGGTATAGTGTGGGGATTCCCGTCTGTTTAGCTAAAAAAATCCGGTTTCTTTGAATTGACGCGCGGGCGGCCAGAAACCGGGTTTTTACGAGCATTCTTCGCGATCGCAGAAATAAGTAGATGAGTCTGAAAATATATAAGTATGTCATTGCGAGCGAAACGAAGTGAAGCGAAGCAATCACAGGGGTTACGCTAGTTTTACATTCTGTTACATGAACAGGTTTATTTGCACCTACCTACTTAACCCAAAAAACCCGGTTTCTTTGAATTGACGCGCGGGTAGCCAGAAACCGGGTTTTTTCGAGCATTCTTCGCTACAACAGAAATAACCCAAAAAAACCCGGTTTCTTTGAATTGACGCGCGGGCGACCAGAAACCGGGTTTTTACGAGCCTACTTTGCGATCGCAGAAATAACCCAAAAAACCCGGTTTCTTTGAGATGTTTGTGTAAGTATCGATCGACTGCAATTCAAAACTTTTGCTATTATAAATTATGATAAAAATTAGATAAATTGGTTAGATTCATGGTACAGACAATTCAAGCAAAAAATGTCAAGCTGAACGATTTGGAAACCAATTTTAAAATTGAGTGGGTTGAGGACGATCGATTTTTTAGAGAATGGCAAGACGATTTGCCGGAAATTAGCGATTACGAAAAACAGCGGTTAGACAGAGTAAAAGCAAGTTACAGAAATTTGCTGTCTCGTCCGCCAATGCTCGAAAATACAGTCAAAATGGTGGTGTTGTCTCCGCTGTTGGATTTAGCAGATTTTTATCTCGAACCTTTTCACGTCACTTCCGAAAAATCTGTCGAAATTATTGATGACGATGAAGGAGTAATTGTCAGGGGACAGTTGGATGTTTTGGCTTTGTTTCAGGAGTTTTGGGTAGTAGTAGTCGAGTCGAAAAAAGCGGCGTTTTCTTTAGAAGTAGGGATACCGCAATTATTGGCTTATATGTTAGCTAACGTGACGGGCGATCGACCTACTTACGGATTGTTAACGAATGGTGCAGATTTTATGTTTGCCAAATTAGTTAAGGGGGAAGCAGTGCAGTATGGCTTTTCTCGGAAGTTTAATTTTTTCAATCCTGGAAACGATTTGTACGGCGTGCTGAGTATTTTTAAGCGTCTCGGTGAGTTGAATGTTGGTAATGTGAGTTAGAATGCGATGCGATATTGATACCGCATTCGATCGAGCGTCAAACCCACGATCCGGCAGGGGTTTAAACCCCTGCCTCATAGCCTAAGTCGGTTAAAACCGACTGTATTTGGAATTATTTTGGGGAGATATCTATGGGGAGGGAGTAAGAATTTTACAAATGATTTAGGTTCAATGGCAGTATAACGAAATTTGAAACTGCCTTGATGGCCGTTCTTGAGAAGGTAGCATGACAATTTTTAGCAGGTTATACTTCCGACAGAAAAATGAATTTACCCTGAAGATCTGCAGGCATTACACCTCCAACCACACCCAAAATGACCCCAGAATTTTTGACTGTAATCGCCGTTCCAGACGCAGGTATCAACAAGCCATTCTTCCAAGTATCTGCCTCTACAGAACCGAATACTTTTTCGATAACCGGGAGAATTTCAAGTTGGATGGGAGTTAACAGGTTTTGGATCGGTTCTAAAACTAAATCTTTCTCGCTGAAGCCTCCTAGTATTAATCCTATTTTGTCATCAACAATATCAAAATCGACTATCGTATCGGCTGAATTGAGTTCGGAAACAGCGAAACTAGCTGAAAGGATATAGAAATCGCTGCCAAATTTTATCTGTTCATTAGTAGCGGAGCCTATCAAAATATCTCGACCTTCACCGCCCACGAGCGTGTCATTCCCATTCTCACCATTTAGATAATCATTGCCTTTGCCACCAAATAAAAAATCGTTCCCTACTCCGCCGAAAATTAAATCAGCATCTCGCTCGCCATAGAGATTGTCATCCCCTTGTTCTCCCCTAATTAAATCTATCCCTTTTCCGCCAAATAAATCATCTTTACCTCCCATACCTATCAGAAAATCCATCCCGTCATTGCCATAAACCAAATCGCTATTTTCCGAGCCTTGTACTGTATCGTCTCCGCCCAGCATCCAAGCTCCTCCGGAAAGCAGTCCAGGAGCGAGGATGATAAATTCAGAGGTATTGTCACGAATTAAACGCGGGGTTGTTGATGGGTCGGATATTACAACCATAAACTTTTAGCTTATAAACTTGTGAAAATCTTGATTTCAAATATAGCTCTGATGTATTGCTGACAGCAAGGGGTAGTATCAAATCAGGGTTAGGTATCCACTTTATAAATCTTCCACTTGGTATCAGATTTTTTGCGAGATGAAGGGATTTCTTGAGCGACCGATCGAGCTTTTAATTCCAATTATAATTCAGGCAGAATATTGAATTGTCGTTGCATATTTTTTTGATGATGAACCGCAGAGGACGCAGAGGGCGCAGAGGGAGAATTAGAGCATTAATAGCAAACAATATATTCAAGTTTGTTCGGCAAATTCCTGGCTGTCAATTCCCCAATTTACCCATTTAATTGCTCCTCGGGCTGAATTGATATCGGGCGGTACTCGCAAAGCGTGAATGAATCCGGTGCTGGGACAAGTCATTTTTAATAAATAAACGGGTTTGGGATTGCCTTCGTCATCAAAATCATCCTCAAAATCGATGCTTAACAAAGTGTATTCCTGCCAGCTATCTAATTCTGTTGCTGCTAATTCTTGAACGATACGATCGAACCCAATTCCTTGAATTAAAACTCGCTTGATTTCAGCGTTTGCTTCTGATAAAATCCATTGGGATTCCCACTCACTGGGGTGAATTTTGCCGTATTGTTCGGGTAATGTGACGCCGTGATAGCAGTAGATGCTGTAGCCGTCAGCAAATTGAATTGCCGGCCCTCCTTCGGCGTGGAGGCGGTGTTGGGAATCGAAGGAGAGGATGCGGGGACGATCGCACACAATGCAAACTTTTTGATAGGCAAAAATCCAGCCGCATTGAGTAGTAAAAGATTGAAGTGCTTGCCACTTTATGGGGTTGTATTTGCACTTTAATACGGAAAAGCAGAAGTCGCAAGTTGCCGCAAATTCTGCCCATACTATAGTAGAATCTAGAGGCTGATAATTTTCGTCATGAAAAAATCCTTCCTCACCAATGCTTGCTTCCAATAGTTCCCGAAAAATATCAGAAAATCTATTCCATACTTCCGGTTGAAGCTGGTCATATAACCGATCGGAAAGCTGTGCGCTTATATTGTCCCACGTCTCGTTGTACAGTTGCTCTGCAAATAGATCGAACAAGTTTTCCCCGAATTTGTCATATAGCTGAGTAAGTGATTCGCAACTCATTAGAAGATTAGCGGCTTCGTAGGGGCTATCGCAAAAAATAATTTCCGGTTCTTTTTCTTCAATTACGCGGTAAGCTGATTTAACTGCCTCTGATGCTTTTTCACGATCGATCGGCTCAGTGGAATACATGATTTCGCACCACTTTTCATCATAGACTAGAAGTAAATCTTCTTGTTCGGGAGTAAGTTCTTCAATCATGGCTGTTTTTTAAAATCGATCGACCCTGGATACAGTAATTCAATTATATCGATTTGGGGGTTATTCGTTGGTTACGCGATCGCACCCAATTCCTTGAATTAAAACTCTCTTGAGTTCGGCATTTGATTCTGATAAAATCCATTGCGATTCCCACTCATTGGGGTGAATTTTGCCGTATTGTTCGGGTAATGTGACGCCGTGATAGGAATAGATACTGTAGCCGTCAGCAAATTGAATTGCTGGCCCTCCTTCGGCGTGGAGGCGGTATTGAGAATCAAGGGAAAGGATGCGGGGGCGATCGCACGCAATGCAAGTATTTTGAAAAGGATAAATCCACCAGCAATGGGCAAATAATAACTG
>JBOFTL010000365.1:0-7007 GCA_051652045.1 Microcoleus sp.
AGCGTTAATCAGCCCTCATCTGCGGTTAAAAATAAATCAACTATGGAACCACCGATCGATCGCATCCACCTTTCCCAAACAGGCAAAGACCAACTATCAAAACTCAAACGCATTACCAAAATCGATCGATGGAACATCCTCTGCAGGTGGGGATTTTGCCGATCGCTAGCCGAACCCAGCATTCCATCACCAGTACCGATTCCCAGCGACAGCAACGTCGAATTAAGTTGGGATGTTTTTGGTGGCGACATGGCAGATATCCTGATAATTGCCCTCAAACAACGCTGTCACCAAGATAATTTAGGTACTGACAAAGAAACTTTAGCCCAACAATTTCGCCTGCACTTGCACCGAGGAATTGGCTATTTAGCAGGCGATCCGAATATTAAGAAAATTGAAGATTTAGTCGCGATCGCTCTCTCACCGGAAAAATTAAGAAATAAAATAAACCGCGAAGAAGAAAATGACTAGAAGAAAGGAAGAGCAGGAATTTACAATTTATTGAGCAGTGGCATCAGCCTGAATTGTTGGCTGTTGCTGCGGAGAATTTTATAGGAAATTACATATTTGAACTGATAGAATAGAGGTTGGAAAGAAGTAGAAGTTTGAAAGTAATAATTGAGGAGTTCCATCGGGCGATCGTTCAATTCAACAATCTCACAATAGGAACTTTTTTCAAATTACAGTTAAAACCAACTGTCACTTTCTCGACTGACGCGATCGCCCGATCGCCCCAATCCCTCAAAGCTAATAAATCTAGCACGATCGCCCGCCCCAAAACAGCCAATTCAACAACTGTCAACACCAAAGTCGATCGCTTTCCCCCTCTTGCTTCTTCCCTCTTGCTTCTTCCCTCTTGCTTCTTCATTCTTCTTCCCTCTTCCTTCTGCCTTCTGCCTTCTTACAACATCGGGAAAAAATGCCCCACAGGCCCTTGACCCGCCCCAATATCCAAAGCATATTTCAAAGCATTAGTAACATAACTTTTAGCCAAAGCCACCGCATCAAACAAATCTTTACCTAATGCCAAATTAGCCGCGATCGCAGCACTCAAAGTACACCCAGTCCCGTGAGTATTCCCAGTATCAACAGTCTCCACCCTCAAAGTTTCCCACCGCGTACCGTCAAACCACACATCAACCCCCCGCAAATCTCCCGCCATCCCGCCGCCTTTTACCAAAACCGCCTTCGCCCCCAAACTGTGAATTTTCTCAGCAGCCGATCGCATATCATCAACAGAAACAATCTCCAAACCGCTTAAAATCTGGGCCTCAAACCGATTCGGAGTGACAACAACAGCCATCGGTATCAAAACATCTCGCAAAAACGCGATCGCCCCATCATCAATCAACTTAACACCCGCACGCGAAACCATCACCGGATCGACAACCAAATTCCCAATGTTCAAACTTTCCACCTGCGAAACAACCGCCGCCATAATCTCTCGATTCAGCAGCATCCCAGTTTTCACAGCATCCGCCCCAATATCTCCAACCACAGCCTCAATTTGAGCCGCCACAGCCTCCGGCGGCAAAGCATCAACCCGCGTCACCCCCAAAGTATTTTGAGCCGTCACGCAAGTCAGAGCACTCGTACCGTGCACGCAGTGAAACGCAAAAGTCCGCAAATCCGCCTGAATCCCGGCCCCACCGCCACTATCAGATCCAGCCACAGTCAAAGCCACAGCAACCCTCGATTTAATCATCTTTACAACCGCAAATTAACGCAAACAAACGCAGATCGATCCCATCTTATCCGCGTTCATCCCCGTTCATCCGCCCCATCTGCGGTTGCAAAATTAGCTATGATTAAAGCCAAGGTAAAGAAATATTGCAAACACCCGTGAAACTCACCCGCATCGACCTCAACTCTTGGATCTTCCACATCGGCGGCCAAACTATCCTCGTCGATCCCTGGCTAGTCGATCCCCTAGTATTTTACGGTCAACCCTGGCTGTTCACCGCCTACCACAACACCCCGGTAGCCTTCACTCCGCAAACCTTACCCCCGATCGACCTCTTGTTAATTTCTCAAGGATTAGACGACCACTGTCACAAACCTACCTTGGAAAAGCTCGATCGCACCATTCCCGCGATCGCCTCCCCCACCGCCGCCAAAGTCCTCGACAGTTTGGGCTATACCAATATCACATCTTTAGCAAATTGGCAAGAGTTTAATTATCAAGAAAAGTTACAAATTATCGCCGTACCCGGAGCCGAAATTCAGCCGGGACAGGAAGAAAACGGTTACTTGTTAAAAGATTTAAGCAGCGGCGAAACACTTTATTACGAACCGCACTTACCGCCATTAGAAAAAGTCAAACAAAAAATCGATCGAGTAGACGCAGCCATTACCCCCATCATCGGTCAAATCTTCCCTTTCCTGGGACAAATCATCAGCGGACCAAAAGAAGCCCTCAACCTCGCTCAAACTTTGAAACCCAAGTATTTCTTGCCTACAACAATGGGAGATATCAAAGCTAGCGGTATTTTACCGATGTTCGTGCGATCGATCGGCAGCATTCCCGAATTTCGCAATTTGCTTGCCAATTCAGGACTTGCTACCCAACTTCTTGAACCTGAACCCGGAGAAACAATTGAAATTTCAGATTTTAGATTTTAGATTTTTTCAATTTTTGCTTGGCGCTTTTTTAGATTGAAGACTTTTGATATTTGAGATTTTTTAGATTGAAAATTGAAGATTCAATCACCAATACCCTATCGAAAATCCCAAATCCTAAATCAACAATTTAAAATCGATCCAATTATCAATCTAAAATCTCCAATCGATCCAATCTTCCAATCTAAAATCCAAAATCTAAAATCCAAAATCACCTTGGTGGTCGGCGGTTGCGCAGAAACTCAGGAATATCCAAACCCAAATCCTGCTGCTTCGGTTGCGCCTCCGGTGCAGTCTCCTTAGCAGGCGGGGTAGCAGCCGCAGCAGCCCGCCACGGGGCATTAGGATTTTGCGATCGCGATTTTGCAGCAGGCGCGGGAAGTTCCCCCCCAGAAAAACCAGTTGCGATCGCGGTAATCTTAATTTCGCCCTGAAGTCGCTCGTCAATCACCGCCCCAAAAATAATATTGGCATTCGGATCGACCACCTCGTAAATCGTCTCGGCCGCAGCATTCACCTCGTGCAGCGTCATGTCAGAACCGCCAGTAATGTTAAATACCACACCTCTAGCGCCCTCGATCGACGAAGATTCCAGCAGTGGCGAAGAAATCGCCTGCATCGCCGCTTCCCTAGCCCGCGACTTGCCAGAACCCACACCGATGCCCATCAAAGCCGAACCCGCATCCGCCATCACAGCCCGCACGTCAGCAAAGTCAACGTTTACCAAACCGGGAATCGTAATGATGTCAGAAATTCCCTGTACCCCTTGGCGCAGAATATCGTCGGCCACCCGGAAAGCTTCCTGCACCGGCATTTGTTCCGAAATCACCGACAGCAGCTTGTCGTTGGGAATCACGATCAGCGTGTCCACCCGACTTTGCAAAGCCGCGATCCCTTCCTCAGCTTGACTCGTGCGCCGCCGTCCTTCAAACGTAAAAGGTCGCGTTACGATGCCCACAGTCAAAGCGCCCATTTCCTTAGCGACCTCAGCCACGATCGGAGCGGCCCCGGTACCGGTACCGCCGCCCATACCCGCAGTGATAAACACCAAATCCGCGTGGTTGAGAGCATTAGCCACCTCATCTCGGGACTCTTCAGCAGCCTTTTGCCCGATCGCCGGATTGCCACCCGCGCCCAAACCGCGCGTCAACTTCTGTCCTACCTGCAAGCGTTTCGGGGCATTTGACAGCACTAGAGCTTGGGAATCTGTATTCACGCACCAAAACTCGACACCGGAAACCTCACTAGCAATCATCCGGTTAACGGCGTTGCCGCCACCGCCACCGACGCCAATGACTTTAATTTTGGCGGCACTGCTGGGCATGATGTCTTTGGGATTGACCATAGGTTCGATTTCTATACTATCTACATTTACATAACTAGACCGTCTGAACGGGTTGGCGGACTCAATGGCCACTGGCAAAATTTTCTGTTCTTCCGAATCGGGACTGTCTTGGTCAGACCCTTGTCTATTATTAAGCGTCATTATAGTCGGGGATGGTAGATTACAGCTTTTAACGTATCTATCGCCAATTCACACTTAACTATAGGCTAAGTTGTGCGAAAAACTAGCGCGATCGCGGCTTAATGTTAGCAGAGGAATTCTTTAAATACCAACAGCATTTTTGGCTTCCAGGAGTGAATCGGGATCGGGTACAGTATCATCCTGCATCGAAATGCAGCAATACCAAGCATCCGCCTTACGCGCGATCGCATTACATCGGTTCTCTCCCGTTGCACCAACTCAATCCCTAACGCCACTCTGTTTTGATTTTGAACTCTCATCGGAACCGATAGCGGGCTCTGGCAGGTGGACGGTCGGAGCATTGGGATTTTTCAAATCAATGTAAGCAATTTTGCTTGAATCCATCTGTTTTGGCAATTGGCGCATCCGATCTAAAACCTTAAGTTGCTCGGCAGTGCGAGAACTGTAGGGTCCCAAATGTACGGTACCGATTTCTGTCTTCAAAATCAAATTGTCAGGGTTTTGCCAATTTATCTCAAACACTTTCACTGCTAGAGAGCTCAGCACTTGGTAAAATTTCGGCCAAGCGGCCCGATAAAGTTCGATCGACCCGATGACTTTTAATGTTGGCAAAGCACCCTGATGCTGCTGCGCGACAGTCCCAGCGGCTGTTTGCGATGCTGCGGTCGATCGCTTGTCTGAAGTATAGCTGTCAAAAGGCATCCAACCACCCCTCGCGTCCAGCCACCCTACTTTTTGCTTGTCTTCCTTTCTGAGCACCGCAGCAGGCTGCGCCACAGCTACTGGCAGCCTTTCTGTCACTTCTACCGTCAAACTTGGTGGAAATAAATTGCGAGTCACCTTAGCTTTCGCGATCGGACCCATTGACTCGAGTTTCTGCGCCACCACCTGCGGTTGAATCCCCCATAAAGACTGCGGATAAGACAGTGGCACCAAAGAGCGCACCGCCTTATCCGACATCCACTGATTGCCCTCTACCTTCACTTGGTCCGATCGGGCGATCGACCACTCCGGTTGCGCGATCCACCACAGCAAACCACCAGCCATCGCGCTCGCGGCTACCGTCTGCCACACTAGGGCGACAAATCTTAACTGTCTCTGCCGCTGCAACTTTTGTCGCCGCCGCCCCAGCTCTGTTTCAGAAACCGATGCAAAACTAGCCATCTACCTCTTGACAAATTACTACTTAAGGATTGAATACAAGCGAGATTTTCCCTTTTTCTCTACCATTTAACCAGATCTGCTCTGAGAAACATAGTTACAGGTTCGATCGACACATATTCCCTGTTACCTAATTACTTATTGCTTTTGATGTATCAATTCCGCTAGCCTTGACTCACCATTTTTCGGATTTTACTGACGCTTAAGTCTAATTGCCCCAGTGATTGTACGGATATATTGACGGCGATACCATAACAAAAATAACCTATCAAAAGCTAGTTAGCAAAAAAGGTTGTTTGGGGGTTTAGGGGATCACCCCACAGGGCAAAATACCGCAGATCGAACTAGACTCTTGTTTGAAAGTTTTAACTTTCCATTAATTTTGCATCTTTGGTCGGCGCTAACTGTGATCGCACTGGAATTAGACAGATTCTATCAAGCCTGTAACCCCAGCAAGACCCTTGTCGCGGGCGACCCAGGGGATTATCAATACTATATCGATTTTGCTTCCGTGCGCGGTGGCAAAATTATTGAATCATTGCAGCGAACCATTACTCGCATCTCTCCTGACCAGCCAACTTGTCAGCTATTTACAGGACATATCGGCTGTGGCAAATCTACCGAACTGTTTCGATTGAAAGCCGAACTGGAACAGCAAGGTTTTTATGTGGTTTATTTCGAGTCATCCCAAGATTTAGATATGGGGGATGTAGATATTAGCGATATTTTGCTGAGTATTGCTCGCCAAGTTAGCGAAACAATGGAATCAGCCAATATCAAACTCAGACCGAGTTATTTCACCAATCTGTTTGCAGAAGTAGCAGAATTTTTGCAGACCCCGATCGACTTATCTGCGGAAGCTGAGCTATCTGTAGGTATTGCTAGAGTTACTGCAAGGACTAAAGACTCTCCCAAGCTGCGATCGCAACTCAGACAGTATCTCGAACCCCGCACTAACAGTATCTTGCAGTCGATTAATGAAGAACTCCTCGATAAAGCTAATATCCAACTCAAACGTCAAGGCAAAAAAGGACTGGCTGTCATCGTTGACAATCTCGATCGCTTGGACGCAGTACTCAAACCTACCGGGCGCACTCAGCCAGAATATTTATTTTTAGACCGCGGCGAACAGTTAAAAAAACTTAACTGTCACCTAGTCTATACTATTCCCCTGACTTTGATTTTTTCTAATGAGTTCGGTCGCCTCGCCAGTCGATTTGGAGTTAAACCCAAGGTGATGCCGATGGTACCGGTGCAGATGCGCTCTGGTGCAGATCACTCTGAAGGAATGGCACTATTGCGACAGCTTGTACTGGCTAGAGCTTTCCCTACAGTTGCTCCTGACAGACGGATTGAATTGATTGCCAAAGTTTTTGATTCATCCGAAACTTTAGACCGACTCTGCCGCATTAGTGGCGGTCACGTTCGCAACTTGTTGATGCTGTTGTACAGTTGTTTGCAGCACGAAGATCCGCCTTTTTCTCGCGAATGTTTGGAAAACGTGATCCGAGAATATCGCGATGACCTATTAGGTGCTATTTCCGATACTGAGTGGGAATTGCTGTTTCAAGTCGTGCAGCGACAAAATGTCACCGGTGAAGAAGAATCGCAAATTTTGTTGCGCAGTATGTTTGTATTTGAGTACCGCGATCCAGAAGGTCGCTGGTTTGGCATCAATCCAGCTCTAGCAGAAACCAGAAAGTACAAGGAATGGCTCGAGTGCCTTCAGCCTGTATCTTAA
>JBOFTL010000366.1:0-4150 GCA_051652045.1 Microcoleus sp.
AAGGCGAAAACAATGAGAGGAACAGTTGAGTAATTCCCAACTTCTTAAGTTTAATATACATAGGAGTAACCATCCTTGGCATGAATCCGTTGACAAAATCTGTGTGAAATGCCTTGTACCAATCCGTTTTTGGTTGAGATATTAAAACTGCCCGATGCACGAGTAGCTATTCTACCAACATATTCACCAACTTTTTTACCAGTTTTAACCACAGCCTTAACGAGATCTCCCGTCTGAAAACCAAAGTGAAATTTAGTTCTGGAACAATGACGGTTGGGGAACCCGAATTTATCTGTACGGCACGATTGTCTGGTACCGTGGCCGTTAGCTGCGATCGACAAAGGTTTGATACCTTTAATATTGAGAATTGGCGTTGATTTGCCAACAAAAGCTGCATCGAGCCAGTGTGTTTTTTCGAGTTTTTGCTGGCTGCGATTGAACTTGGTTAAACCTTTGGAACCTGTTTCTACTGGCAGTCATGTCGTTTTTAAAACTTCTAACAATGCAAATCTAGTTGTTTTTACTGCTAAAGCTAAATCCTCATTCTTTTTCAAATTGAAAATTGTCCGACGATCGCGAGATCGTTACTGCACTATTGTTAAGAAGCATCTGCAACAAAAACACAGATTTGATTTGCGACACCCTTGTCCCGCCTAATTGAGGATTTTACGGTACATTTAACTTTACATAATATCAGGACTTACGCAATCGATCCTAAATTCCGGTTAAAAACCTGTTTCCCAGCCTCTGGATACCGCAGAGGGAGAGAGAAGGGAGGATGCAAGAAATCCACGCGAAACGCTTTCTGTTGGACAGGAAGCCTGCACTGCCCGGAGGGGGCTGTGTAGGTATAGCGATCCTTGCAGGAGTCGTAAATTTTTAACCCCACCCCAGCCCTCCCCTGATTCATAGTCCGGAAATAAGAAATTCACGAATGATTTACGATCGCTATGGTTCACGATTGATAGTAAATCTCGGTTCAAAATCCTGACTAATAGCCGACGGGCATAGTGTTTTGTGCGACTTTCGATCGACTCAAGAACTTACAGTCTGTTCCGACAAAGAAAGTTCAATTCCTGCAACTTTCTCAACCGCCGATTCGCGCCCCTGGGCTGCGAAAAAATCATCATTTCTCCTGTCGCTGGCAGCCTGCGCAAACCCCCTAAATAAAGGATGTGGGTCGCTGGGTCGTGATTGAAACTCGGGGTGAAATTGACTGGCAATGAAAAAGGGATGACCGGGTAATTCGATCATTTCCACTAAGCGACCGTCGGGAGACGTTCCGGAAACTGCATAACCCGATTCTAAGAATAGATTTCGGTAGGCATTGTTAAATTCGTAGCGGTGGCGGTGTCGTTCGTAAATTACTTCCTGTTGGTAAAGTTTGAAAGCTAGCGATTCTGGATTAATCCGGCAAGGATACAAACCCAGCCGCATGGTACCGCCCAAATCTACTACATCTTGCTGTTCCGGCAGCAAATTAATCACAGGATTTGCCGTATCGGGATTAAATTCAGCGCTATTAGCATCTTTTAATTGTGCGGTGTGGCGAGCCCATTCAATCACAGCACATTGCATCCCCAAACACAAGCCCAAAAACGGAATTTTGTGGTGTTTAGCATATTCGATCGCGGCTATTTTGCCGTCAACTCCACGAATTCCAAAACCTCCGGGGACGACAATGCCATCCATATTTTTGAGGTAATTTTCGGCATTTCCAGATGCTAAATCTTCTGAATCTATCCAGTGCAAATTCAGTTCGTTATCGGTCGAAATTGCCGCGTGCCGCAAAGCTTCAACTACTGAAAGATAAGCATCACTCAAGCGCACGTATTTGCCAACTAAAGCAATATTAATTTTGTTGCTGGGACTGTAAAGTCGATTAACTAAAGTTCGCCATTGATGCAAATCTGGTTCTCGCGCTTCAAGTTGCAGCAAATTAATAGCTTGTTCTGCCAAACCTTCCTGTTCCATCATCAGCGGTACTTCGTAAATACTTTTAGCATCTTGAGCCGTGATGACGCATTCTTCAGGTACGTCGCAAAATTCCGATAACTTTTGTTTCAAGCCCAAAGGTAGCGGCCGATCGCACCGACAAACTAAAATATCTGGTTGAATGCCGATCGACCGCAATTCCTTGACCGAATGCTGAGTTGGTTTAGTTTTCATCTCTCCGGCAGCCGGAATCCAAGGTATTAAAGTAACGTGCATATACAAGACATTTTGCCGCCCCACATCCTTGCGAAACTGCCGAATTGCCTCTAAAAACGGCAGCGATTCGATATCTCCTACCGTCCCGCCAATTTCCGTAATCACCACATCGGGATTAGTATTTTGCGCTACTCGATGAATGCGTTCTTTAATTTCGTTAGTGATGTGCGGAATCACCTGCACGGTACTTCCCTGATAATCGCCGCGGCGTTCTTTGTTAATCACCGCTTGATAAATTGCCCCCGTCGTAACGCTGTTGAGGCGAGACATGGAAGTATCGGTAAAACGTTCGTAATGTCCTAAATCTAAATCAGTTTCCGCACCATCTTGAGTGACAAACACTTCCCCGTGTTGAAACGGACTGAGAGTACCGGGGTCAACATTAATATAAGGGTCGAGCTTCAGAATCGAGACTGAATAATCCCGAGACTTCAGCAAGCGTCCGAGGGAAGCAGCGACAATTCCCTTGCCAATGCTGGAAACGACGCCACCGGTTACAAACACGAATTTGCTCATCAAATTTTCGACTTTAGATAGCTGTTGACATACTCCCGCCACAAGCGAAGTATCGCTATAGTGGGGGATTCTAATTCATGGTTCAGTAAAAGTATAGTCATCTATTACAGGACATGGGAGGCCTGGTGCCCTAACCCTTTCACTTTTGCTTCGAGTGGATTAACCACGGGTCTAACTACACAGCACTTAGACATCTCCCAAAATTAGGTTTTTGTTCAGATAGAGCAAGGTTTCCAGAATCTTTTTAGGAGAAGTCTCTTGTATTCAGATCGCGTTCAATGTAAAAGCTCAAATCGACAATTGTCTGGCAGTCTGTGAATTTTTATTGGGAAAAAATGCTGCCATCAGGCACGATCGCTCCTTTCAAAATAGCGCCATTGAGGTTAGCTCCTGTCAAGTTAGCTCCCCTCAAATTTGCTCCCGTTAGATTCGCTCCCTGCAAGTTAGCTTTGCTCAAATTTGTCCACCGGAAATCAGTGCCGATCGCCTCTACAAAACTGAGATTTGCTTTTGACAAATAAGCTCCATTGAAGTGAGCTTCTGCAAGATTGGCTTTTGAGAAATTACATTGATAAAAAAATCCCTCAATCAGCTCCGCTTGAACGAGATTAGCTTGACTGAGATTAGCACCGCTAAAATTTGCCTCGATCGCATTTGCTCTAAACAGCACCGTACCGATTAAGTTAGCACCACTAAAATCTGCTTGTTGCAGGTTTGCAACACTCATGTCCGCCCCGATTAAATTAGAACTGCTCAAATCTGCTCCTCTGAGGTCTGATTCTCGCAGATTAGTTCCAGTTAAATTAGCTTTAATTAAATTAGTTTCCAGCAGTTGAGCTGTCGCCATATTTGCTAGACTGAGGTTGGATTCCGCAAGATTAGCAGCAATTAATTTAGCTCCAAAAAGATCGGTTTTAAACAAGTTCGATCGCTCTAAATTTGCACCACGAAAATTGCCTCCAGCGAGGTTGACTTCACTCAGATCCGGTTCGATATCGGGAGCGCGATTTCTCCATTCTATCCAAGCAACTGCACCTTGTTTGAGTAGCGCCAAATGCTCTATTTTTGCCATAAATTGCCTCCTGAAACCGCTATTCCTTACGTCCGATAATAGCGGGATTTTCGCGACCGGACACGCTTTCTACCGCGACGATCGCCGCCTGGGAACCTGCTATAATATCTCGTTCGGCACCGCCGAGGTAAAGCCGTCCAAAACTGCCTACAGCTTGTACTTCTAAGATATTAATAGCTGCTCCTTTTTCTGCTTCATTTGCTGCCAGGGCTGCGTAAGCTGCCGGCTCTACTTCTAAGACATAAAGCGTTTGTCCCGCCAACAGCAACTGCCCGCGCCTGGTGCGGTTAATTAACTGAGTTTGGTGGGGATCGATGTTGCGAATAATTTGACTGGAAATTACTCGCGGCT
>JBOFTL010000367.1:0-3717 GCA_051652045.1 Microcoleus sp.
AAGCTACTTCTAGTTTGGATTACGAGTCGGAGCGATCGATCCAGCTAGCGATGCGGAATATCCTCGGTACGCGCACGACGATAATTATTGCCCACCGATTGAGTACCGTGCGGGAAGCAGATGCGATAGTGGTACTTGACGGCGGTAAAATCGTCGAGGTTGGCAGTCACGGCGAACTGTTGAGACAAGAAGGGATTTACCACCGACTGCATTCCCTCCAAGAAACTGGTGAGTTAGTTAGTTGAGAGTTGGGAATTGGGCATTGGGCATTGGGCATTGGGCATTGGGCATTGGGAATTCCCCCCATCCCCCCACCTCCCCCTCTCCCACTCTCTATCCCCCGAAATAGCATATTTACTTATAGGTACGGCAATTTTTGATTATTATTTTAAATAATATGTTGCAAAACAAGAGGATGATGCTACTATGTTTAATTGTGGATTCAAAAGGGTCGATGCCCGAGCGGTTAATGGGGGCGGACTGTAAATCCGCTGGCTAAGCCTACGCTAGTTCGAATCTAGCTCGGCCCACCACATTTTTAAATAAGTAAAAGTTAAGAATTAAAAGTAAAAGTTTTTAATTGAAATTTTTAACGATCGCATTCTTAATTTTTTACGCCCGTGTAACTCAGGGGCAGAGTACCTCCTTGGTAAGGAGGAAGTCACGAGTTCAAATCTCGTCACGGGCTTGATTTAAGGCTATCGTCTGTATGGGTTTAACGCTCAAACTTGCTTTTGCTGGTATAAGACTCATAACTTAGCGTACCATGCAACGACCGTACTGCAACTATTTTTTGGGATTGTTTTTGTCACCCAGTACGGCATCCCACGGACGGGGTTGCGGGTCATCGGACTGCGCGTCCGAGTTGGTGTCGCGCAGGGGCCCCCTGAACTTACGCAAGTAATAATTACGTTCGAGTCTTCCTACCGGGTAATACTTGCCGTCGGATTCCCACTTGCAACCAGACTCAGTGAGAAATCCTAGAAGTTGTTTTATTGTGTCTTTGTTTCCTGTCAGTTTTACGTCAGGAAATACGTGTCTGTATTTAGTCATCACCCTCACCTTCAAATCGCTCCAAAATTTGTTGTAATTTAACCTTGCCGTCAGCAAATTTCCTACCCCCCATCTTGAGGATATTTTCCACAATCCAGGTTTGCGACTTCCCGGCTTCCATTGCTTCCCTTACTTCCAAATAAATAGGGTAATCGGGATGCTCGGAAGTGGAAGCGGAATCCTGCAAGTCGTTGCTATATATGGCTTCCAACTCCTTTCGCTTAGCTTCCACTTCCTCTGCACTGGAAGCAAGAACTTTCTCCGCTTCCTGTCGTCTTTGCTGTTCGGAAATGTACACGGAAGTGCTAACTTCATCCACCATATCTGCATTAATTGCTGCTTTTTTCAGTGCCTCAAACTCTTGTTCTTCAGCTACTTTTAAAGCTATTTTTCTGGATTCAAGACAGCAAGCAAAACCTGCTATTAATGCAGCTCCGGTGGTGAGATTGTGCAGCGGTACTTTGCGGGATAGAAGGAATGGCGGGGCGAGCCATAAAGCGATGCCGGAAACAGTTAAAACAGTTGCTTTTAAGCCCGACATAGTATCACCCCCATACCGATTAAAGCTGCGATCGTACTCGCGATTAACCGCCCCCTCAGTTCCAGCAGGTCAATTTTCAGGACGCGAACGATAAAGTCATCAAGCAACCACGCAGACGCTGAAACAATTAGTTTGAGGATGAAAAGTGCTTGAACTAGGGCGAGTAGATTGGGATGGAGCGACGCCAACCAGCACAGGAAGCTGGAGGCGATCGCAGTCAGCAGAAAGTTGTTGCCAAGTGCGATCGCTCTCATTATTCGTTACCTCCTTTTTTGTCAGCTCGATCGGCTGGCTTCCACTGAAAAGAGAAAAGGTCCAGTTCTAAATTTTCCGCATTGTTGTAAAGTGCCGCAAGTTCTGTCGCAGGTAGCTCCGCTGGTGACGGTGGTGTGTGCAAAATTTCGCCATCTTCACTCCACCCCTGTTCATACCACCCTGATAATGCCATTGCAGCCATTACTATTTCCTTTCTTTCTGCTTTTGGGTTAACTGAAATCCACATCAGCCATTGCCTCCTTTGTCTTCGTGCCTGATAACTGCGTGAATAGCATCAGACTGCGAAATCGGTGTAGGGGATGTAACTTGATAAACTTTAATCACCTTCCCGGTAATGGCGTCAGTAACCAAAACATCACGCGAATAAGTAGTCATTTACTTACTTGCCCCCAACAGCTTGGTTTTGATTGCCTCAATCCTTGTATTAGCGTTGATTTCAGCGTTCTCCAGTCCGACACCCAATCGGGCATAACCCGGTCGCAATCCGTGTAGGTGCTTAGCTAGACCGACATCGGCGCGCTTTTTTTTCAGTTCATTAGTGGCGACACCTTTCTCGTACTTCCGGTGTTCTTTGTGGACTTTGGCGTCAGCTTCCTCAATCTTGGTCAGCGCCTTGTACGCGCGTTTAGCTTGCGCTGCACCCTCGGTTTTTTCCTGAGCTAATTCCTTCATCGCATCAGCTTCATCCTTAGTGAAGTAGCGTGGTGCGGTGCAGACGGGAACCGAGCGGATGCTGTTGAAATTGCCGGGATTTAGCGGCGTGATAACACTGGCGTCGGTCGGTGCGGTCAATTTCTCGTTTTTGGCGCTGATGGCATCGCTGCTACCACCGCCGAATAGGGCTGTCATTGCTCCCATGATTTATTCTCCTGAATTACTTGTGTCACGTGAATGAGTGTCGCCGTCAACAGTGATTGCGAACCTATTGTTTGGCTTCAATCTGAATGTTGATGCGGATTGGAAACAAGTTAAACGGGTTGATTTGTTGCCACAGTCCTAAAATAAGCACAGAGATGCCAATTGATGCAAAAGCGAGCGCGATTAACTGCGAGAAGTCAACCCATTCAAAGAACGAGAAGGTACTGCAATCGGCGCGAGTGATACTGTACCCAACTACTGGGAATACATCGGCGTATACCGCTGTGTCAAGTGATTCATCAGTATCGTCTGCTTCAATTTCAAGCTCTATGTCCGCAAGGTCAAGCAACTCCTTACTGCGTAAAAAATCTTCCCACGTGGATGTTTTTGACAGCCAACCGAATGCTTTGGCTTCATCGTTAGTAAATCCACGGTCGTAAGCAAATTGCTTCAGGCGGTCAATGCGCCTGCACTCAACAGCAGGTTTAACCGACGTTAAAATCCGCGTGCCTTGTGTTGGGGCAACGCCTCGGTGTGACATAATTTGTAGGCTCCAATCGTGTGTTTGACGGTTGGGGAAGTCGTAGTTAATCTGGTGTTGGCACACCGGGTTAACCGCGCATATCAAATCTTCCTTACCCTTGACGATCGCAGGACTCTGGCATTTTTGTCAACGGGTGGCGTGTAAAGATTCATTAAGCTTGGTTGACTCCAGAAGCGGAAGGGTGCGATCGTCGTAAACGGTAGATGCACCCCGAAGTGTTCGCTGCACCGAGGGGTGTTATTAATTTGAACACCTTCCCTTTTATTTCGAGTAAAGGAAAGTACAAGATAGACCCTCTCGAAAGGGGTCTATTTTTGTTTGGGGGTTAGCTATAGCAACCGCCAAGGCGGTTATGGTGTAAAGTGGAAGTAGTCCCCGATCCATTGTGCTGTTTACCGATCGCACGACCCATGCCAAAACCGTACAGTTACGACCTACGTCAGAA
>JBOFTL010000368.1:0-3167 GCA_051652045.1 Microcoleus sp.
CATTGAATGTCACACCCACGATTACATTAAAACAGGTCAGCTCGACAGTAAATTTGGTTTCGATCCCAACTCGCTCAACAAAGTCTTTGAATTTTTGAGCCAGCATCCCTCTTTATCCTGTGTCGGATTGCACGCTCACATTGGCTCTCAGATTTTTGCACTGCAACCCCATAAGGATTTAGCCAATGTTGTTGTTGAGGCTTTCCAAGAAGCAATTCGCTGCGGGTTGAAGCCGACAGAAATTAATATTGGCGGCGGGTTGGGCATTCGCTATACTGAATCGGACGATCCTCCAACCATTGAAAATTGGGCTGAGGCAGTTTGCACCGCAATGGTAGCAGCTTGGCAGAATCACAAGCTGGATTTGAAGTCGTTACCAAAATTACTGTGCGAACCGGGTCGATCGCTCGTGGGTACAGCTTGCGTTACAGCTTACACCGTTGGCTCGCAAAAAGTCATTCCGGAAATGCGAACTTATTTATCTGTCGATGGGGGGATGTCGGACAATCCGCGCCCCATTACATACCAATCAGTTTATCGAGTCGTCGCAGCCGGCAAAATGTCCGCTCCCCTAACGGAAACAGTGACAATTGCTGGAAAACACTGCGAATCCGGCGATGTTCTGATTAAAGACGCCCAACTGCCGAAGTGCGGAACTGGAGATATTCTCGCCGTTCCGGCTACAGGCGCATACAATTACAGCATGGCTTCTAACTACAACCGAGTGCCCAAACCGGCAGCGGTTTTGGTGGGAAATGGGGAAGTTAACGTGATTATTAAGCGGGAAACTGACGAAGATTTGCTGAGGTTTGACTGCCTTCCTGAAAGACTCACAACTCGCAAGTAAGAAGCAAGAAGTAAAAAGTAAAAAGTAAAATCGTCAATTTTCAATTATTGAAGGTTGTCTCGTAACTTTTTACTTTTGTAGCAATCGGCTTGAAGGTGAGGGAATTCCAGGAAGGTTGAAAATATGCGGTGACAGCATTTCCCTTCTTCCTTCTTCCTTCTTCCTTCTTCCTTCTGCTATACATTGTTCAGTGACGCGATTGGAATAACAACTGTTCATGGTTCACGGGTTCGAGTGCATCAAGGTTCGCGGTTCACAGGCGGTAGCGTTCGATGAACCATGAACAAACAATCTGGCTATGATTTTGCTCTCATTCAATCCTTGTTGATTCAGGCGATCGATATTGGATTGGTATTTGCCCTAGCGTATTTGGTACTCGTCATTGTTGGGGAGCGCCGGACGCTGTGGATGGTGCGGGGATTTATTATTCTAATGTTGGCAGCGGCTGTAAGCAACTGGGCTGGATTGAAGCTGTTGCACGTTGCCCTTAATAGTTTGGTGACTGGTTCTGCTGTGGCGATGGCAGTGATCTTGCAGTCTGAGTTTCGCCGATTTTTGGAACAATTGGGTCGGGGAGAGATTTTGCAGTTGTTTGGGCGCGATCGCCGACCCAATCCAGAACCGGACAGCGTTATAGATGAAATCGTACACGCAGTAAAAGAACTTTCCCAAAACCGCACTGGTGCTTTATTAATTATAGAAACAGATTCCCCGATCGACGATCGGGATTTTTCAGTACCGGGAGTGAAGCTTAATGCTGAAGTCTCTAAGGAGTTATTGCAAACTATCTTTCAGCCGCAAACCTTGCTGCACGACGGGGCTGTTTTGATTCGGGCTTCCCGGATCGTGTCGGCGGGGGTGATTTTGCCTCTGTCCGATCGCAGTGCGTCGCGGCAGTTGGGGACCCGCCATCGGGCGGCGATGGGGATTACTGAAAGGGTGCAAGCTTGCGTGTGCGTGGTTGTGTCTGAGGAAACGGGTTCTATTTCTTTAGCCCAGATGGGAACTTTAAATCGGCCTTTGACTAGCAGCAAACTTAAGGAGTTGTTGGAAGCAAAGCTGTTACCGTCGGAGGGAGAAAGAACGCCAACCCCAATTCCGATCGCCGGCCTCGGACGCCAGATAGGATTGAAGGGATGGACGCTGTTGAAACGAATACTGCGTCGTCCGCCGTCAGCTAATCGGGAGAAGTGATGAGTCAAGGAATTTGCTTGCAAGAGTTGCCTGTGGATCTGGAACAACAACGGTTGCCCAATCACGTAGCAGTGATTATGGATGGAAACGGCCGCTGGGCTAAGAATCGAGGTTTGCCGCGGATTGCGGGACACCGCCGAGGGGCCAGTGCTCTTAAGGAACTGCTGCGTTGCTGCAAAGATTGGGGAATTCAAACTTTAACAGCTTATGCTTTTTCGACTGAGAATTGGGGTCGGCCGGCTGGGGAGGTTGATTTTTTGATGAGTTTGTTTGAGGGCAAGCTGCGACAAGAGTTGCGAGAGATGGTGGATGAGGACGTGCAAATTCAATTTATGGGGAATTTGCAGGCTTTGCCGAAGTCTTTGCAGGCGGAAATCGAGCGTTCTGTAGAGGCTACTCGCGATAATCGAGGGATTCGGTTTCAGGTGGCGACGAATTACGGCGGGCGTCAGGAAATCGTACAGGCTTGTCGGGCGATCGCCACTCAGGTGCAAGAGGGTAAGTTGCGCCCCGAGGAGATTGATGAGGTTTTATTTAAAAGCTATTTGTATACTGCTGATGTTTGCGATCCGGATTTGCTGATTCGGACGAGTGGGGAAATGCGACTGAGTAATTTTCTGTTGTGGCAAATGGCTTATTCGGAAATTTACATTACCGAGACGTTGTGGCCGGATTTTGACCGATCGGAATTTCACCGTGCTTTGTCTGCTTACCAGCAACGCAGCCGCCGTTTTGGGAAAGTCTGACGATTTTAGATTTTGGATTTTAGATTTTAGATTTGTGGATTTTTGAATTGAGGACTGAGTGATTTGGGATTTGGGATTGGGGATTTTCGATTTTTCGATCGAGGATTGAGCGATTTGGGATTGGGGATTTTCGATTTTCGATTTTTCGATCGGAGATTTGGTGATTTTTGATAAATCGAAAACACTCGCTCGATAATTGAAGGTTTCTCGAAAACACTCAATTCAAAATATATAGCCGTAAGGTGCGCAGTGCGCACCCTACATATAGAATGCTTGCGTCCAGGACTGTTCCAAACTTCAATCGAAAATCTTCAATCAAAAATTCCCAATCGAAAATCCAAAATCTAAAATCTAAAATAAAATTATGGTCCTGAGAAGAC
>JBOFTL010000369.1:0-2428 GCA_051652045.1 Microcoleus sp.
TGTCGGGAATGCGGGTACGAGTCACCGCAATATTTTGGCAGGTGTCCTAGCTGTCAGAAGTGGGATTCTTTTGACGAACAGGTAGAACAACCTATGGTTTTGCCGCGGGCTGGTTCGACTGGGGTAACGGCGAGGGATGCGAGCGCTGCGCCTCCCGATAAGTCGAAGGGTCAACCGAGGGTATCTTTTAGATTATCGCAGATTGCCGACCAAACTCAGTCTCGCTGGCCTTCTGGTTATGGAGAGCTCGATCGAGTTTTGGGAGGCGGAATTGTTCCGGGTTCGCTGGTATTGATTGGCGGGGAACCGGGTATTGGAAAATCGACGCTGCTGTTACAGGTGGCGAATCAATTGGCGCGCAAGGATCGGATACTTTATGTTAGTGCGGAAGAATCCGGCCAGCAAGTGAAGTTGCGATCGCAGCGTTTGGGCGTAGCGAATCCAGTGGAAGTATCCAGCAATGGCGGGCATAAATCTGACAGCAACGGGGAAGCTAAAACAGATCCCGAGGACCATTCAGCGGAGAATTTCTACTTGCTTCCCGAAACGGATTTGGAAGTAGTTTTGCGGGAATTAGAAGCGCTGAAACCGAATATTGCGGTGATTGATAGCATCCAAACTATTTATTTTGCCAGTTTAACATCGGCTCCGGGTTCTGTGGCTCAGGTGCGTGAATGTACTTCGGCTTTGATGCAGGTTGCGAAAAGGGAAAATATTACTTTATTTATTGTCGGTCACGTTACTAAAGATGGAGCTTTGGCGGGACCGAGAGTTTTAGAACATTTAGTAGATACTGTACTGTATTTTGAGGGCGATCGATTTGCTTCGCACCGACTTTTGCGATCGATGAAAAACCGTTTCGGCGCAACTCATGAAATCGGCGTTTTTGAAATGGTAGCGAATGGATTGCGGGAAGTAGATAATCCGTCGGAATTGTTTTTAGGAAATCGCGATGAGTTTTCTCCGGGTACTTCGACGACAGTTGCTTGCGAAGGAACTCGACCGATTGTAGTAGAAATTCAAGCATTAGTCAGCCCTGCAAGCTTCGGTTCGCCGCGCCGCGCTACTACTGGTGTGGATAATGCCAGATTGCAGCAAATTTTAGCAGTTTTGGAAAAAAGAGTGGGGATTCCTTTATCTAAATTAGATGCGATCGTAGCATCGGTAGGCGGCTTGAAAGTCGAGGAACCGGCGGCGGATTTAGGAGTGGCGATCGCGATTGTAGCAAGTTTTCGCGATCGGGTGGTTGACGCGCGCACGGTGTTGCTGGGAGAAGTCGGTTTGGGAGGACAAGTGCGGCCGGTTTCGCAATTGGAATTGCGGCTGAGAGAGGCGGCAAAATTGGGTTTTAAAAGGGCGATCGTTCCTAAGAATCAACCCGTACCGGAGTTGGGAATGCAGATTATTCCGGTAGCTAAAGTAATCGATGCCATTATTGCGGCGATTCCGGCAACTCCGACTCAGTTACAGTCAGTTGAGGTGGAGGAGGATTTGTCGAATTGAGAGTTAATAGTTGATAGTTGAGAGTTGATAGTTGATAGTTGATAGTTGATAGTATGTAGGGTGCGCACTGCGCACCTTAATCGTTAATCGTTGCAAATTTCAAATAGCAAGTTGAGGGATGAGTTATGTATCAAGTAGATATATCACGGACAACCCAGACTCAGCGCCAATTTGACACTCCAAACGGACAGACTAAAAAAACCACATATAGCGGTAAATTAGCATCATTCACCCCTATATATAGAGTAAAAGTGCGATTTGGGTATAGGTGACCACATCTTTTTTGGTAATTTTTGCGAAATCGAGGGGATATCGCCGCATAACTATTTTAGGGCGGGTATCGCGCCACCCCTTGAGTTTCTGACTTGGAGAAATTTCATGCACCAATGTTTTACAGCCGAATTCAGCACCTTGACAGGGCTACCACCTAACACCGATTGAGAAACAACCTTCAAGGCGGTAGCCAGCCCCAGAGATGGTGTGAGTCCTGAATGCAAGAGTTTTTTTCCCATACAAAAATGAGAATTTTTTCATGTTTTCTTCACGCTCTTCTCAGTAAGGCATCGTTAAATAAAGGTTAATCAGTTATTCAACCTTGGTTTTGCACCTACTGGTGTTCTGTCACCGAAAAAATGATGGGATCAAACTAAAGCAGAGAGGAAAAGACACCAAGACTTGGAGAATCTTCTATTCTTTCGCAATTGTCTATCCCTGTCATTCCTGCTGCATGAGTTTCAATCTGTCAAATAAAAACTGAAAGACCACTAGACTTCATCGGAGGTTAAGAGAGTTTTCAGTATCTCTAAAGACCGATCGAGAATGTTGTTTTAGCGAGGAAGTAACTAATGAGTTTTGCAGCAATCAATTATCGTGAATTTCGACAAAAATTAGAGCGTTTAACACCTCTGAAACCAGTCATACCAAT
>JBOFTL010000370.1:0-2600 GCA_051652045.1 Microcoleus sp.
ACTTCAGTCCTTATTTCTGAGGACTGAAGTCCTCACTACAAACATTATTTTGAATTGTTCATTTGTCCGCGAGTCCGCCGGGGATTCAAATCCCCGTCTCATAGCTAAAGTCGGTTAAAACCGACTGAATAATGCTGCAAAATCTTTGAATATCTGTCGGTATAATTTGATTTTCAGTCCTCTTTCAGAGCATCCCACGGGCGCGGGGCACCCGTTATGAATCACAGAAACCCTTTCTCCGCCTCCCCTTCTCTCCCCCTCTCCCTCTCGGTTCTCTGAGGAGGACTTTCGCTATGAGACAGGGGTTTTCAACCCCTGTCGGGCTGTCGGACTGTCGAATTGTCTGGCGGTAGCGCGCCAAGCCCAGGCGTACCCGAATTAAGCTCGATCGACCTCCAACATTTTGTTGACAAACAATACATTATGTGGTATTTAAATTGACGTTCTTGGCATTTTTAGTATTTCACAATCTTTTTTAAAAAACAACTATTGACACAAACTTTAATAAATGATACTTTTCAAAAAATATCCTAGTTATGTAAAATCCTCCAATGCAAAGCAATTCAGCGGATGACCTCGCTACTAAGCTTTTAGAAAAAGAAAATAGCGATCGACAACAAATCGCACTGTTATTAGATAATTATTTAGGCAAGGACGATCGCATTTTCGTTCAAAAAACCCAGATGGGAAACAGTGAAGCTTACATCGGTTCCGTCACCCTCGAATGGTTGGATTCTCGCGTTCGCTTTGCCTCGCAAATGCCACTTTTTCGACAAAAGTTTGACCCCCAAACTAACAACATCGTTCGCGACGACGAAACCATTGAGGAAATTATTCAACGTCCCTTAGATTGGTCGCGACAAGCCGCCCTCACTCAATACCTAGCAGCTAGAAAATCTCACAAATTTCCTGCTGTTTTAGTAGTAGTAAGTCCGCCGTGGGTAGACAACCCTCAAGCTGAAGAATGGGATAAAAATGGAGTTGCTACTAAATCGGCTAGCGAATTTACATCCTTTGATAAAAACGAGAATTTAGGACTGTTGAATGTATCTCAGGAAGTGGCGATTTATGCTTTAGACGGGCAGCATCGCTTGATGGGGGTTCAAGGTTTAATGAGTTTAATTAAAACGGGAATCCTGCAAAGATACAACAAGAATAAAAAAGCTGTGGGCGCGGCAATTACGATCGAAGATTTAGCCGAAGAGTATCAAATCGATCCGATAGAAGTGCAGAAATTAGCGCGCGAAAAAATTGGCATTGAGTTTATCCCGGCGGTGGTGGCGGGGGAAACTAGACAGCAGGCGCAGCGCCGAGTGCGATCGATTTTTGTTCACGTTAATTTAATGGCAGTAACTCTGAGTCAGGGACAGCTAGCATTATTAAATGAGGATAATGGATTTGCAATCTGCGCGCGCAAAATTGCCGTCACCCATCCATTATTAAAAGAACAAGATGATAGAAGTCCTCGCATCAATTGGGACAGCGCTACAGTAGCAGCCCAATCACAAGTTTTAACAACATTGCAAGCATTGCAAGATATGTCGGAACGGTATTTAGAATACAAATTTCCTCATTGGAAGCCGGAGAAAAAAGGTTTGATTCCGATGCGTCCCGAAGATGAGGAATTGAAGGAGGGAATTGAAGAGTTTAAGAAACTGTTCGATTATTTAGCAACGTTGCCCAGCTATCAAAGGATTGAAGATGGGGAATCAACGGCCCAATTGCGCCGATTTAGTTTTGAAAAACCTGGAGGTGAGGGAAATATTTTGTTTCGCCCAGTCGGTCAAATTGCTTTAGCTAATGCTTTGGGGATTCTCACATTTAGAAAGCAACTTTCCCTCAAATCAATTTTTGAAAAACTCCGCAAGTTCGACGTGGATGAAGGATTCAGTCACATGGAAAATTCCGAGTCGCCGTGGTACGGGATTTTGTACGATCCGAACAAAAAGCGGATGTTAGTTTCGGGAAGGGAGTTAGCCTCGAAGTTAATTGTATATTTGGTGGCGGGAATTGAGGATGATATGGAACGAGCTCATTTGCGGCAAGCGGTGGCCGCAGCGAGAACTTTTGAGGGGAAAGCTATTAGTTTTAACGGGAGGTTTGTGCGGCCGCAGGAGGTGGGATTGCCACCTGTATTGAGTTAATTTAATCAGACAATTCCAATATTTTTCGGTAAACTCGCTCTCATGTCAGATCGATCGCGCTCGATAGAAAACATTTCGCAGTAAGGACTTAAGTCCTTACTACAAACTTATTTATTGCGGTCGCTCGACCCCATACCCAATCGTAAAACTGTAAATCTTGCTAAGATCGACTTAATCTTGTCCGAACACCAACACCTCGCGTCAGCAGGTGGGGGAGCATTCTTGAGTAAAGCCGTCCATAAAGGACGGAGTTTCCCACCCAAATTCAAATTTTTGATGACTTTAGCTGGCGATTTTTCTCCAAATTCTAGCAACTCTCAAGACCTGGGAAAACCAGAAGGTGCAACCTCCTGGGATTGGCAAAACTGGGAAGGCTTGCCCTACTTGACTTGCAGCTTGCTTGCACCCTGGAAACACGGCTTTTTTACCCAGCAGTTTTCTCCCCGAGGGCCGATC
>JBOFTL010000371.1:0-7510 GCA_051652045.1 Microcoleus sp.
ATTAAACGATTGTCATCGGGGCAGGCTGTGCCACAATAATTTTAGACAGTTGACAGTTGACAGTTGAAGGCTTACAGTTATTCAGTTGACACCTGATGAAATTTATCTGCGTCGATCTGTGTCGATCCGCCTCGATCGGAGGTTGCAAGTTGACAGTTGACAATTGACCGCAAAACTATCTATTTAAGCTATGATTATTCGCAGTGAAAAACCAGACGATCTAGCAGCAGTTCGTCAAGTCAATATTGCAGCATTCGATCGCGAAAATGAAGCAAATTTGGTCGATCGCTTGCGGGAAGTTTCACCGACATTTTCATTTGTTGCCGTAGAGTTCGATCGCGTTGTCGGTCACGTTTTCTTCAGTCCGGTAGTGGTTGAAGGCGAATGTTTTAACAAGCAAATTCTCGGGCTGGGACCACTTGCAGTTTTACCGGAATATCAACGGCAAGGTATCGGATCGCTGCTAGTGCGGGAGAGTTTAAAAGAATGCGCGCGATCGGGCTTTCAAGCAGTAGTCGTGCTGGGTCATGCTAATTTTTACCCGCGTTTCGGATTCGTTCCTGCTAGCAGCAAAAACTTGAAATGCGAATATGATGTACCCGACGAAGTTTTTATGGTGTTGGAATTAGAAACAGGAATTTTGCAGGATTGCAGCGGAATTGTGAAATATCGATCGGAATTCAGTCTGTGCGCGCAATCAAAATATTCAGCAGATATTCAACAAGTGCGATCGTCGGAAATTGCGAATTGATACAGAAGATTGCAGCCAGAATGAAAAGAAACCCCTCTGTAGCACAATCCCCGCCAGGACACGGCATTGCCGTGTCCCTACCTCTCAATCCTTCAATTTCAAATCGCTCAGTTCTTCAATTCTTCAATTCTTCAATCGCTTGCTCGTCCGGGATTGTATTAATAAATCAAGCATCCCTAATTCTTAAATCCAAAATCTCAAATCTCAAATCACTCAATCCCCAATCCTTACAATCTCAAATCAAAAATTAAAAGTCTCAAATCGCTCAATTTTTCAGTCTCAAATCGCTCAATCTTTCAATCTTTCAATCTAAAATCTAAAATCTAAAATCTAAAATCACTCCCTCCCTTTCCCTTTTCTCCTTTGGCACCGTGCAAAGCAAAAATCGGAGTCAAAGCCGATTTACCCTTGAGAGAAACAGAGCCCAGAGACTCGCAAATGAAATGAGGCGCGATCGACTCAAAAACCCTCTCCGTCATCAAAATTTCGTTTTTCCCCGCCTCAGTCATCAACCTAGCTGCCGTATTCACCGTATCTCCGAGAACATTAAACTCCCTGCGTCCCCTGGGTTCTCCAACCTCCGCAGCAAATACCGGCCCCAGGGACAGCCCGATTTGACAATATACCTTCACTTTCTCACCTTGAAGAGTCAGCGGAGGAATACCTCCAATAATCTCTCGAATTGCGATCGCAGCAGCAGCAGCGCGACAAGCATCATCAGCATGAACGTCAGGTACGCCAAAATAAATCAGCATATCCGAACCGTCCAAGTGAGCGGTTAATTTTTGCAACACGCCCCCCTTTGCCGATACCACAGCATCAATTAATGCAAAAACGCGAGAACAACTAAGTACCAGGCTGGCCTCTTCGGAGGTTGTTGCTTTGTCTACCGATTCTGGCAAACCGATCAAGTTGACAAACATTACCGTCGGCTTGGGAAAATTCGGCGGTATCTGTCGCTTGTCGGCGTTTTCTACCAACAGTGACAAAATTGGTTTGGGAATATAACTTGCTAGCGGTTCGACTCGCTTGACAGATTCCTCAATCTCTCTCACCAAACCCGCCACAGTTCGATCGAGAACGATCGAACTCGGCATCCGCCGCCCAGTTAAAGTAATGTCGTACTCCCCCAGTTGAGCGTCGGTAAAATCATCGGTAACCAACAAATAACCCGGTTTCCCAGGTTCAAAGCGAAATTGCTCCGTCCAACCAGAAGCAGCAGTTTCAGTCAAACACACCCGTCCCACAGTCCCAGCACCCTCAGCTTGCTTGGCTTGCTGCACGGCATGGCCCAGCAAGACGTGGGCCATCCGCCGCGGCGTGCCGATGTCCGCACTGATGTAGCGCCCGCAGTGGATGCCCACCCGCATTTTCAACGACAAAAGACCTCGGGGTGTCAGAATGTTCTCGAATTGAGCCATCGCCCGCTGCATCCGCAAACCCGCCCGCACCGCCCTTGCCGTGTCCTCTTCGTGCTTGCCAGCCAGAAACTGCACTAGCAAAGCATCTCCTGTAAATTCCAGCAAGTCCCCGCCCGACTTGCTGACAATTTCAATCATTGAGGCGAAGTATTTGTTAATCACCGTCAATAGCGTTTCAGCCCCCTTGCGCCCTTCTGCTGCATTGGCTTCTAGCAGGGTGGTAAATCCCGCCAAATCTGTAAACAGCAGAGTGCCTTGCTGCCACTGGTAACACACTTCGCCCGGAGTCGGAGGAGAGTCGGCGACCGAGCGAGGCACGTAGTCGTGCAAGATATAGCGGAGGGTGCGCAAACGATCGAAAATGCCCGCCAGAGTTGCTGGGGACGGATCTACCCACGCAGCAGCGTACATTTCAGCCGAAAGCAGCTCGCGCAGCCGCTGTTCGATCGCTGCTAAAGGAGGATTGTAAGTTAATCTATTAATTTCCACCTAGTCTATTGTTAAAAAATTAGGATAAGTTCGATCGCTCTAGTGCTAACACAAGTATTTAGACCCCTATTATTATGATAAGTTTCCCGTGAGCCTGTACCAGTCAACCCCAAAACCCGGTAGAGAAATTCCAGAAAGTTCTAGATTGCTCGCCCCCGATATGCTCAAAGCTGCTCGATCGGCCTACGGTATTTATCTAACAGTGCATTCCGAACAGATGCAACGTCCGGCAGGTGTAGTTGTTAGTCAAGGAAGCACTAGGGGTCAGTTAATTTTTGCTGTGCCACCCATTTTATTGCCTGGTGAACGTTTTGTTAGTTTTGAAGAAATTGAGTCTCAAATGTATTAGTCAGTTGACAGTTGACAGTTGACAGTTGACGGTTGACCCGAAAGCAGTCTGATGTCATTATACCTCTGGCAAAATTAGGTTGTTGTTTAGATAGCGCAAGGCTTCCAGAATCTTTTCCGGATAAGTCTATTAGTCGATCGATCGTGAGTCTGAACGTCCTCGGTCAGAGCTTTATTAGTAACAAATAAAAAGTAAAACATCACAAATTAATGGAAATTATTTTTAATTTTATTGTTTCTAGCATTGTGTTTGCTTTTGGTTCGGCGATCGGCAGTTTTCTGAATGTGGTCATTTATCGAGTACCGGCCGGTTTGTCGGTACTTTGGCCGCCTTCCCGCTGTCCCAAATGTTTAAATCAACTGAGATTGTACGAAAACGTACCAGTCCTCGGCTGGCTGTGGCTGCGGGGACGCTGCAATCACTGTCGCAGCCCGATTTCCGTCCGCTATCCGCTGGTAGAAGCTGCTACTGGTTTGCTGTTTTTGCTAATTTTTTGGCAGTTTGGGACAACGGTGCAAACTGTAGGTTTGTGGGCTTTTTTTAGCTGGCTGCTAGCTTTATCGGCGATCGACTGCGATACAATGACCTTGCCGAATGTTTTGACTCGATCGGGCTTGGTTGCCGGATTGGTTTTCCAAGTGGCAAAAGGTTTGTGGCCGAGTTTTAGCCCGATCGACTCCGTTAACCATCTGGTACTAGGCGGCATCCTGGGAGCAGTTGTCGGGTTGTGGCTGTTTGACATCATTGGTTTAGCAGGTTCGATCGTCCTCGGGCAAAATGCGATGGGGGCTGGAGATACTAAATTGGCCTCCTTGATGGGGGCTTGGCTGGGGTGGAAATACTTGCTGTTAGCAGGGTTTATCGCCTGTGCGGTGGGGGCTTTTGCAGGTGGCGGCGCGATCGCCCTGGGCTGGCTCGATCGCCGTCAACCAATGCCTTTCGGACCTTTTCTCGCTCTCGGTGCAGCGATCGCGGCTTTGTGGGGCGAAGCGATATTGTCTGCTTACTGGCAGTTATTTTTCCCCAATTTGGGTTGACGGACGGGATTTTTTTCACCCTCGATCGCGCAATATAGTCTCAATTAATTGGTAAAATTGTCCGTGTCTTGGATTACCCTCACAACTACTAGCTTTCGCTGGGAAGCCGAATTGATGGAGCAAATCCTTGCTGCCTATCAAATACCCGCTCGGATTGTTGACTTGGGCGTGGCATCCTATCTGGGAGCGGGCAGTGCTGCAGCTTTGCAAGTTCTGCCACAAGATCGGGAGACAGCATTGCTGCTGATCGGTCCCATTGAAAAAGATCCAGAATCTGATGATTAGTGATAAGTAATAAGTCATTAGTTATCAGTCATGAGCGATTAGTTATTAGCCTAATAGCCTAACGTCAGGGGTCATTAGTTATTGGTTGAAAATGATAACTGTCAACTGTCAACTGCCAATTACCAATTACCAATTACCAATTACCAATTACTAAGTTTTAATGTCTCTATTTGATTGGTTTGCAAATCGAAGAAAATCAGTACCGAACTCTCAAGAACGTCCCGAACGAGAAATTGCCGACGGGCTGTGGAATAAATGCGAGGTTTGCGGTGCCCTCAGTTATACCAAAGACCTGCGAGCAAATCAAATGGTTTGCTTGGAATGCGGGCATCACATGAGAGTTTACAGCGACGATCGCATCGAACAATTAATCGATGAAAATACGTGGATTCCCATTAATGAAGGACTCCACGCTACCGATCCACTCAAATTTCGCGATCGCAAAAAATACAGCGATCGACTGCGAGAATTTCAAGAAAAAACAGGTCACTTAGACGCAGTAGAAACCGGAACAGGTCAACTGGACAGTTTGCCCGTTGCTCTGGGAGTGATGGAATTTCAGTTCATTGGCGGCAGCATGGGTTCAGTTGTTGGAGAAAAACTGACCCGCCTCATCGAACACGCTACGCGGGAACGTTTGCCCGCGATCGTGGTTTGTGCTTCCGGCGGCGCGAGAATGCAGGAAGGAATGCTCAGCCTGATGCAAATGGCAAAGGTTTCCGGTGCTCTGGAACGCCATAGGGAAGCAAGATTGCTCTACATCCCGATTTTGACTCATCCGACAACAGGCGGCGTCACCGCAAGTTTTGCCATGCTGGGAGACATTATAATTGCAGAGCCAAAAGCGACTGTGGCGTTTACCGGCGGTAGGGTAATCGAGCAAACTTTGCGGGAAAAGCTGCCAGAAAATTATCAAACTTCCGAATATTCTTTCGCTCACGGTTTCGTAGATCTCATCGTCCCCCGCACTCAATTAAAGAAAACTCTCGCCCAATTAATTCGCCTCCATCAGCCCCAGCCGTTTTTAGCTGCATCGGAACTCGAACATTTCGATCCGGGAGACGGACACGCGGTGCTACCGCCCCAGGCTCACGTTTTCAAGGTTTCGCCCTAGGGCGCGTTTTCACAATTTTCGATCGCAAAAATGCGCTTGAAACCATGTCCCGCTCCGGGTTATCTATCCTGCGAACGTGTGGTATAGCTTGTCGCCCGATCGATTGTTTTAAATAGCGAGAATTAGATCGATTTCGGTTTATTGACCCCTATCATTTCCGTTCGTAGTAAGGACTTATGCACGCAAAACCTGCGGACTTAAGTCCGCACTACAAACAGTTTTTATTACGGGCGATCGACCGGAAAAGTCTTAAAACACTCTGGTAAAGTATTTTGAGTCCGACGCTATGCTTCTTAACTTTACCAGACCGAAATAGTGATGTTTTGAAATCGCCGCGCGCTTAGGCCGAGGTTGATGTCAATTCCTCAATTTCAAACCAACTCACAATAACTCCTGCTAGCGGAATAGCCAGAAATACGCCTAAAAGTCCGGCCGCTCTCGCGCCTACAAGCAGTGCAAAAAATACCACTACCGGATTCAGATTAAGAGAATTCTGCATCAATCTTGGATGAATAAAATTATCTTGAATTTGCTGCAAAACAATGCAAGCAGCCAATACTTTTAACGCCAGCCATACATTTTGAGATAGTACGATAAAACAAACCAGACTAATTCCTAACGCAGCTCCAATCCCCGGAATCATATCGAACAATCCGATAATAAATGCTAAAACCAAAGGAAATTTTACTCCTAACACCAAGAAAACCACAAAACTTGCTGCTGTTAAAAATAACATCAACAGAATTTGAGCCTGAAAAAAACCTAAAAAATTGCGTTCGATAGTTAATAGCAAACGCCTGTGGTGTTGCCGGGGAATAAATTTGAGAACTAACAGCCAAAGCTTCCCTCCATCCAGTAACATGAAAGAAGCTACGACCATAATTAATATTAAATTTACTAAATTAGTTAAAAATACTTGTAAAAATGCAATCCCGGAAACTACTCCCGCCAATGCTTGACCGCGAAGTTGTTCTTCAATAACTCGCAGGTTAACTTGCAAATTTTGCGCGCGCAGGAAAGCTTCTAGTCGTTCCGATAGGGGCGCTAGAGCATTGACAAAATCTGTCACGCTGTCAATTAACTGCTGCCCTTGAGACAACAAAGTGACGCCTAATGTAACCGTAAGACCGCCAAAAATTAAAATGGCAAGTAGAATGACTAAGGCAACAGATAAACTTCGGGGTAATACTTTCTGTAAAGTGCGCACCGGATAGTTGAGCAAAAAAGATACGAGTGCAGCAGTGGCGAACACGGCGACCGCTGTTTCAAAGTAAGCTAAAAGTTGCAGTCCGGCCCAACCAGAAGCAAATAAAAGCAAAAATCGAACTAGGGCTAAATTGCTGAGCATATTCCACAAATTGGGAGGGGTTCTCTCTTGCTCTTTCACAGTAATTTTCCGGAATAAATAATCGATCGCATAAATTGCCGAACTCTCCTTTAGAATTACATTCTTGATATCTGTACAGCTATCCCCCCCGAGACATAAAATCCCCCGGCAATCTCGAAACAAATAAATATTGCCAGCAGTCGATCGCTTCAATCTTTGGTTTTGATTCACTGCTACAATCAATAAGATGGTGCTTAATTTAGCTGAGGAACAAACGTGCTCCTATCAAAAGGCTTTGAAGTAGAAATGTATACCGGCACGCCCGAAGGTGATATTGTCGGCCTTTCCGATCGCATTGTTGCCGATTTGGAAGGATTTGTGCGAGAGCCTGACAGCCGCAATGTGGAGTACACCACCGCCCCGCTGTGCAGCTACGATCGCCTGTTGTGCGCCTTAGTCAAGCCCCGAGTGAGGCTGCGAGAGTATTTAAAAAAATTGGGCAACTATACCTTACTGCCGGGAAGCACTTTGTCTCTGGGCGGGAGCGATCGCTTTTACCGTTCCGATCCCAACAATCCCTACCACACCTACATCGAACAAACCTACGGCACCAAAGTTGTCACCGCCAGCATTCACATCAACATCGGCATCTCCCAGCCAGAATTGCTGATGCGGGCAATTCGCCTCGCCCGCGTCGAAGCACCCCTGTACCTTGCTTTGAGCGCTTCTTCCCCTTT
>JBOFTL010000372.1:0-3071 GCA_051652045.1 Microcoleus sp.
GACAAACCAGAAAACACTACAACCCCCAAAGGTTGCAAGAATTCCGAACCATCTCCAAGCCCCAAAGCGAGGGGAAATAAACCCAAAACTGTGGTAATAGTTGTCATCAAAATCGGTCGCAAACGTTGAGGTGCCGCCCTGAGAATTGCCGTAGTTCGATCGACTCCTTCATCTTCCCGAATTTGGTTTGCCAACTCTACCATCATAATGCCGTTATTCACCACAATTCCCACGAGCAAAATTGCACCGATCATCACTGTCGCACCGAGGGCAGTTTTCGTCACGTAAAGCCCGAATATTCCCCCCGCTAAAGCCAGCGGTACTGTCAGCAAAATCACCAAAGGATCGACCAGAGAATTGTACTGCACCGCCATCGCTACAAACACTAAAAAAGTAGCTAACCCGCCCAAAATTTTGATGGCAGTTTGCAATTGCTGATTGGTTTCCGCAGCCGAACTCGGCACAACTCTAACTCCTTGTGGCAGTTGGATTTCTGATAAAACTGTATCGACTTGTTTGACAGCATCGCCGAGACTTGCACCTCGATTTAAGTTGCCAACAATTAAGAAAACTTGTCGCTGATTGAGACGCTGAATTTCTCCTGGCGCTTTGCCGATCGCAATTTTTGCCACATCACTTAAACGGATGATGCTATTATTAGCAGATAAGGGAATTTGTCCGAGTTGGTCCACAGATTTTACGGAAGTGCGATCGAACTGCACTCGCACGTCTACTAAACGATTTCCCCGCTGCAATTGAGTCGGAATAGCGCCTTCAATTGATGTCTGAATTGTCTCCCCAATTTCTCGCGCCGTCAGCCCGTACACAGAAGCCCTTTCCCAATCGGGACGAATTTGCACTTCTGACTGCGGTGCATCTCCATCCGGCCGAAACCGAGCTAATTTTACCTTCTCATCTAACTCTGTTAATATCTTACGACCTGCTTGCTGCAATGATTCTTCAGTTTGTCCCTGAAGTACGACATCAATTTCGCCACCCCGCACTGGAGAATTAGTTAAAATTAAACCCCTAATCGATTCGGGAACTAGCCGCAATCGAGTTCCTTTAGGTACGTCGATTTTCTGTAACTCTTCAGTCATTCTTTCAGTAAAAGCAATGGTATTCGTACCTTTTTTCAGCGTAATCGTACTGCTTCCCCTGAGCAAATTCTCGATCGTATTGTTGCCGAAAAGCAACCCTCCCGCAGTCGTTAAAGTATAGTCGGTTTCTGGCTGTTCTAGCAAAAGTTTATCGGCGGCAGCAACGACTTTTTGATTGGTTTCCAAGTTAGTACCCGGAGGGAACAACGCAAATAATCTGGCTTGACTCGTGTTAATTCTCGGCAAGATTTCTTGAGGGATTTGACCTGACATCACCCAAGTTCCGCCGCCTAAAATGACAAAAGCGAGTATAATGATAATTAACCGCAAACCCAGCACTTTTGACAGCATCCAACCGTAAGCTCGCGTACTGTTTTCAAAGCTGCGATTGAAATGTTTTATCGGTCCGAACTGACCGATTCCGCTGGAATAAGACATTCCCATCAACTGAGAAGTCAGCATCGGCACTACAGTTAAAGCTACTAGCAAAGATGCTGCTACTGAAAAGCTAATTGTCAAAATTAATTCGTTAAATAGCAGTGAAAAAAAGCCACCAATCAGCAGAAATGGTAGCACCGATACTAAGTTGGCTGCTGTGGAAGCAACCATTGCTGATTCTACTTCTTCACTCCGCGCTACAGATTCTTCGATCGTGCGTTCTTTTCGATCTTTAAGTCTGGGTTTTTTCAGGTGCGGGTTGCTGTTTAGACCGACTACAATATTTTCTAAAATAACTACGCTAGTGTCGATCGCCTGACCGATTCCTAATGCTAAACCGCCTAAACTAAACAAGTTCAGAGACAAGCCGAACAGCCGCATTAAAATAATCGCAGCTAAAGTACACAGGGGAATAGTTAGAGAAATAATCAGCGTTTGTCTCAGGGAACCTAAAAAGAACAAAACTGCGATCGCGGCGAGTACGGCCCCGGAAATTCCCGCATTCGCCACATCGGCTAAGGAATTGCGGATAAATCGGGATTCATCTAAGGTAGTAACTACTTTCATATCTGCCGAAATCAAGCCGGATTCCTGCATTTCTTTGAGGCGATTTTTCACTCCGTCTACCACAGTAATGGTGTTAGCATCCGGCTGTTTCAAGATGCTAATTTTAACGGCTGGTTTTTGATTGAGAAAAACTTTAACTCGCTGTTCTTCCGTACCGTCAATCACCTTGGCAAAATCGCGCAGGTAAACTCGTCTCGGCGGGTTGGAACCGGATGTTTGAAAGGAAAGATTTTGGATTTCGGCGGCAGTTTGAAAGCGGCCGACAGTCCGAGTCAGCGGTTCGTTAGATTCTTGTCGCAGTCGGCCGCCGGAAGTGTCTAAATTGCGATCGCGCAAAGCATTAAAAACGTCGTTAAGATTGACGCCTAAACTTTGCAGTCGGTTCAGGTCAATATTAACTTGAATTTCTTCTCGAACGCCTCCGGAAATATCAACGGCCGCTACTCCGGGAATCACGTTAATTTCCCTGGCTAATTCTTCGTCGGCAAATACCCGCAAATCTACGCCTTGGCGCGAGTCTGAAGTTAAGGCAAATTCGTAAACCGGCTGTTGGGAAGGGTCAAATTTAAACAGAGTTGGCGATTCCACTGTATCGGGAAGTCGGTTGCGAACGCGGTTGACTGAGGCTGTGGCGTCGTTGAGGGCTTGGTCGATATCGCCGCCGGGCCTGAAGAATAAATCGACGTTGATTTGTCCTTCGCGGGTGCGGGAAAACACTTGCGTGACGCCTTCTGTGGCGGAAAGTCCTTGTTCGAGGGGGCGGGTAATTTCGTCAACCGCAACTTCTGGGGAAACTCCGGGGGCGTTTAAGCGGACGGAGATGCGGGGATAGGTGATGGATGGTAACAAGTCAACGGGCAGTTGGGTGATGTAGAAAATGCCTACGATGACGATCGCCAATGTCAGCATTATAGTGCCGATGTGGCGGCGAATGGCGGTAGCGCTAATGCTAAATCCGGTTTTGTC
>JBOFTL010000373.1:0-2540 GCA_051652045.1 Microcoleus sp.
GCTGTAATTTAGGCGAACTCGGAATATATTCAAGAGTCTGTTTCAAATTATCTAGACGGCGCAAACTTCGTAACAAACCTGCACGAAGCAATTCTCGACGCACTTCATAATCTGCGATTTCGGGAATGGCAACACGCTCTCCTCGCCTTAAAAGAGACTTGAGCCACAGTTGACAAGCCAGAGAAATTCCTTCAGCTTTGGGATTCGTAACCATTCCCAGGGGGCCAGAATCCAGCAAAATCAGGCGACTCATGGGAATAAAGGACGATCGTATAAACGATCTTCATCAAGGGCTGTTTTCAAATATTCCCAAGCCTGCTGGTGCTCAGCAGCATCTTCACCATCATCGAGCCATGAGTCTAATAGGTCGATCGCGGCTTGATTTTTTCGTGCTTGTTCGGCATTAACAATGGGTGAAGTGGTGGATGGAATTTGCTGTCGAAACTGGCGCAAGGCATCTAATAAATCTGTCCAATACTCTCTAGGAATAGCTTCTATTTCATGAAGCAGCGATTCGAGAGATGTTTTAGGTAAGCTAGAAGGGTTAACCATAGATAAAATCGCGATCGAAGGCTGTACTTTAATTTTACCGCAAGTATTACTGAGATGTAGAAAATTGTATTCTAGTTTGGCTGCGCGATCGTCGGCACTGAGATAAAGTTGCAGAATGTATGTCTTTGTCGAAATATTCGATCGAAATACCTGATGTGCATTTCTTCAACTTCGATCGCAAGTTTAAATATCTGGCGCACCTCAACTGCCTAATAACTTTGTGCCACCAAACTAAATTATTAGTGTATCATAAATATACGAGTCTATTTCTCCTCTAGTCAAATAAACTCTATGGCTCCTCGATCGCCATCTCGTTGTCCGTTTTCTGCACCCTCGATGCTGAAAAACCCCGATTACTTTGTCGGGCGCGAAGAGGAACTAAGATTTATTCAATCTCAAATGACAGGCCCGCAGCCAACCAGCGTTAATATTGTCGGCCCGCATAAAATTGGCAAATCATCCCTACTTTGGCGTTTTTATCAAATTCGGAAACATCCTAGATACGCTTCCACCCGTTACGCTGTCATTTATTTATCATTTCAAGATGGTGAATGCCAAGAAGAAAACAGTTTCTATCAAAAAATTGCTCAAGAGTTGAGCCAAGTGCCAATTATTCAAACTAAGCCAAGTTTAGTTACAGCTTTTCAAGCGCCCGATTGGAATCGCAGTACCTTTGCTAAAGCCATTAGACTTTGTGAGACAGAGAAAATATTACCCGTATTATGTATAGATAAATTTGAAGCCCTGTTTCAGGATAGCTATCGCGAAAAATTTGATGAAGGATTTTATGACAATCTTCACTCCTTAATCAATCATAGCGCGATGATGTTGGTATTAGCATCTCTAGAAACTTTTGATGTCTGTCGAAATAAATATAAACTAACTTCTTCTTTTTTTAACGTCGGTTTAGAGTGCTTATTGGAAAAGTTTTCGGAAGCAGAAGCTAAAAAATTAGTAGAGTTGCCTCAAGGAAACATAGCAGGGGCTAGACCAGCTTTAACTGAAAAAAATCAGCAACTAGCTTTGGAGTGGGGAGAACGGCATCCTGTACGTTTGCAATTAGCTGCAACATATCTCTGGAAAGCGCAACAAGATCGTAAAAGTGTGAAGTGGGCAAAGCAGAATTTTCAATCCCAAGTTAGGGCAGTTCTACAATTGCAAGCTCGACCAAAGCGCCCTCAAAAATTGGGGCCGTGGCTGCGCTGGTTTGTATGGGATGTGCCAATTTGGGCTGGCAATTTAACTAAAAATTTCGGGCTGAAACTGGACGATATATTTGCTTGGTTAGCGGGTCTGAGTTTGATAATTGTGGCGATTATGTGTGTCGCCCGTATCGTTCCTGAAAATTATCTTTTTGAGTTGTTCAAAAAGTTTGTGTGCGGCAGTTTGAGTCCGGTGTTAGGCAAGTGGTGTGATGGTTAGGAGCAGTATGAATTGGAATTATCTAGCTGAATGCCTTCGCCTGCTCTACTGGATTTACTTTAAACCTTTTACTTTGGCGGAGTGGCTGCGGGAAATTCACCCCGATTTGAAATCTAATACTAATCCTTTTACGATGCGATCGGAGTTTAGGGGTAATCCTAAGTTGCGACGTTATGCGGGACAAGTTTGGTGGTTGACAGTAGCAGTGCCTGTAGTAGCTGTACTGATAGTTGGCATTATTTATTCGCTGGTAGTCGAACCATTTAATTGGTCGAGAAGTAGCCTTTTTTGGATAGGCTGGCTCCTGGGAAACTTGATAGTCAGGGGCGATAATAGCAGTTTGCAAAAGTGGTTGACACTAATTACGTGGATTGTTATTAGTATTATCGTTCCACAATCTCTTAAATCTCAGTTTTCTTTAGTGGAGATCGGTGTGATGTTGAGTATGGGGTTCGGTGTGGCGGAGGATGTGGCGGGGGCTGCGGCGTTCGGTATGGCGTTCGGTATGGCGTTCGGTGTGGGGTTCGGTGTGGGGTTCGGTGTGGCGGGGGGTGTGGCGGGGGCTG
>JBOFTL010000374.1:0-5638 GCA_051652045.1 Microcoleus sp.
AGCGCCCAATGAATATCGGGCGTTTCTTAAAGAGTTAGGTGACGATTGGTAAGCATATGCAAATTCTAGATCTGCTACTCGATCGATTGAATGCCCTGACAGGCCGCAACAAGCCTCGCATTAAGCCTTTAGATGCTCGTGACATTATGTCACGAGCATCTAAACCAAGCTGTACCCGTTGCAAATACTACGCTGGGGCTGGAGCCGAATCCGCTTTGAAATGTGCCGTTAACCCCTTCACCGACTAAGCCAGTGTGCCACTTGGAAGAATAATGCTGACCATTGACAACGATCGACGCTTGCTGACTACCCCAGCAGGCGTTTTCCGTTTTACCCTGACCCTAGTTAAGAAAGCCGAATCCCTTGGCCCTGGCGAGAAATGGATCACCATCCATCCGCATGGGGAAGATGGCAAGGGTGTGCCTGTGATTATTCGCGAGCACCCGGATGGGTCGGCCTCGATCGTGGGTGGGGCAGGAGGCAAGCTCAATTTCCTGAAACTGGGCAAACTCCGCAGCAAGGAGGAATGGACACAATCCGCACGGGAACGAGCCGTCAAGAAACGAAAAGCTGAGGCAGATCGAGTCGCCGCTCAATCAGATGAAGAACGGGGCATCGAGCAGGAACAGACGGCTAAGGCAAAGGACTATCACCAGAGCAAGACCCATGAAAATGCGCTAAAGACGATCTACACCCTCGAATCAGGTGGCGTGGACCATGGCATCACACCGGAGGAACGACAAGCTTTAGAAAATCCCCCATCGGCTGATGCTTCACCCGAAGAAGTTAAGGAATGGCGAGCAACAACCCGTGAGGCTGCCAAGAAAGTTCGGGAAATCCAGCGAGCATATGAGCATCGCTTAGTCTCCGACCATGAAGCCCGATCGGCGGCGATGGCTGGGGAAATGCCGAACAATCTCACTGAAAATCTTGCCCATAGTGCGGGTGATGGCGATGGAAATACGATCGCATCCCTACAACAACTCCCCAATGGTCAATGGTTGGCGACTTCAGAAGATGGGGGCAAAGTATTCGATCGATGGGATGAAGCGGCCAAACAGCATGTCCGCAATGTCCAGGTAGCGGAAGCGGATTTAGGTTATTCGACGCAACCGGAGGAATTCTATGAGCCGAATCAGTGGGTCAGGCAGGGAGACGGTGAGGCAACTTTCAACCCAGCGATCGCGCTTGAAGTTGCTGCACTTGGCAAAGAACGGAAGGAGAATGCCCGTAATGAACGAGCTGCCCAAGAAGCCATCCGGCGGGGTGAGGCTTGGCAAGCGCTTGGGGAAGGTCAAGCGATCGAGCCTATCCGCCGTGAAGAAATTGCTGAGTCGATTAAACAGGATGCCAAAGCGCTTGAGGATGCCGCCAAAAACGGACAGCTTCTGGATCTCCTTGATAAATTTGGTGATGCAAAATCACTGAAAAAACACGTCGAACAGGGTGGGTATGGGCAACTTGCCGAAATCTGTTCGGATGTCCTGAAGCAAGTGCCGATTAGTCGGGCGATCGTGGATGCCATTGGCTATTCCGAAGCGGCTAAAGTTTTCGCATTTGCCATGAAGGGGGCAATGTCCGATCGAGAATACGAGGGTGTTGTGAATGCGCAGCAGGCTTTCCATGCCGAAACCTCGACCCGCATTGCTGAAGCGACGGTGAAGCAGGTCAAGCCACTCTCTGAAGCGTTGTCAGCATTGCATGAGCAGATGGTTCAGCTTGAACAGGACATGGGGGATAATCCCACACCTGAACAGCATATGCTCATGGATTCACTGTCCTATGATGCCGAACAGTTGAACCAGGACATTCAACGGAAGATAGGGAGCGCGATCGGGCAACTGCAAGCATCGGCGGCAATGTCAGCGGCGTTGGGTGGTTCGCCCAATGTGTTGCGGCTGTCGGCTAAGGCGGCTGAAAAGATTCTCCCCACTGGTGATAGTCCGGGGATACTCGCAGCCTATGGAATCGAATCGAGTGATTTGAAAGTTATTCCTGGACCGGATGGGGATATGCTCCAGATCAATAAATCCGGCATGGAAAAACTATCGGCTGGTTATAACCCAGAGGATAGGGAAGCCTACGATCGGGCAATGGCGATTAAGCGAGGGGAATTAGATGAGCCAGATTTTGTCCCGCAAGGGTTCAGCCACTACTCGGCGGCATCGTTTAGTGATGCGGAATCGGCACGGAATGATTTCGATACGTCGTTCTCGGAGATCGACGACCTCAAGGCGGGCAATATCCCTGAGAACTTGGAAGAATCGATCGCTGGGTATGTTGGCTCTCGCGTTGCTAATGGCGACAATCCTTTGGAGGTAATGCAGGATATTCGATCGCCCGAATTTTATATGCAACAGGGACTAGAACCCTACGGTGAAGCAGCCATGGCGGTGCAAGGTGCGGCGGCTGAAATGGTGAAGCGTGTCGCGGGAGGTGGCAACCTCAGTGATTCCAACATCAAAAAAGCATTCCAAGAGATGGGTGATGCTGAGGCTGCCAAGCAACGCATGGCGCGACAAACCGATGACTTGGAAGCATTGCACAATCAAACCCTCGATCGGGAATCAGGTGTAGAAGCATTACATCGAACGCTTGCAGCGATGCCAATGGCGCGTATACTCTTCAAAGAGAAATTAAGCGTTAAAGAGCGACGGTGGCTGCGTGAGTACGGAATCACAGAAGTATTGGGACAAGAACTTCGCGAACCTCCGAAGAAAGAAGATAAATCCACTGGACTATCAGAACTTGCCGAAGAACAATTTGACCTATTCGGCAACCCCATATCAGCGAGTGAAGCGGCGGATAGTGGTGAGTTGGATTCTCCGGAGATTAGCCAGTGGCAGGAATTCAGTAAATTAATGGGTGGCGACGATCGAGCCTACTCAGCCATCACTGACCACTTGCGGGGCAAATTCAATCATCGCTTTGCCAATGCCTATGGGGCCATCAGTGGTAAGCCTCCGCTCATCGGTGGAGATGATATTAAAAACGTCGATCGGCTATTACTCGCCAAACTCCCTGAAGCTCAACGTAATGAAATGCTTGAGTTTATGAAATCTCGTGATGCTTCGGATAAGGCAAAAGCCCAAGCAAGATCGGGCGGTAAGTTTGTGGTCGATGATGAATGGCGCGATCGGTATGAGGCGTTGAAGGGAGACAACCGACAGATTAGTTTGTTGGCTGCGGATACTGGTCGATCGACTCCAAAAACCGATTATCAGCGCACCACATTGGGGACTAAGGCAGAGGATATGTTGCACAAATTTGCTCAGGATGTCGCCCCCAACTTCGAGCAAATCGATAATTCCGTTGGGGTTATCCCAGAGGTTAAATGGGATGGGCAACATGTTACGAAACAACGTGCCTTAAAATTCCTGGAAGCTCAGCGGCGTATAGGTTTGCACGCAGGTGCGGGATCGGGCAAAACGGCCACGGCTGCGGGGATGTTTTCCCACCTATATGCTCAAGGCAAAGTTAAGAAGATGATTTTCGCTGTACCCTCTAGCATAGTCGGCCAAGCGATCGGGGAGATGGCGACCTTTCTTAAGGCGGGAACATACAAATACAATGCAAATCTTGGATGGGACAGAGAACAGCGAATTGCCGCAATGAAGGATGATACGCATATTCATCTTACGACCAGAGAATCATTGACAAACGATATTATGTATTTGGTCGATAAACATCTTGGAATTGATGATACCGCATTCCGATCGATGCCCGAATCTGAGCAAAAGGATGCAATATCGAAGGCTCTACGGACTGAAGGGATTGAACCCAGCGATGTTTTGTTGACAGTCGATGAAGCGCATGACATCACTGCACGCAAGGGGGTTGCGCCAAGTAAACGATCGTTGGCATTAAATCATTTCGGTGGTCATGCTGGGTATTATGTCCAAGCCACAGGCGACCCACTCAAGAATGATTTGAGCGAGGTGTACAATTTTCTCCATTCGGTGGCACCGGACAAATTTAATGACCAGGCCAAGTTCCTAGCTGAATACTCTGGCAACCGTCGGGCATTGCAAAGAGCCGTTGCTCCATACTCCTACGCCTTCAGTACTAAGCCGCAATCCAAGGATGGGCGAGTGCTGCGGATGAATGAAGAGCAGCCCAAAATTGCCGCCAATGAGTACATCGGCAAAGGTCGCCAACAAATCCTTGACGATATTAAAGTGCTATCCGATTGGCAGTCGCAGCATCGGGAAAAGCTGAAGGAAGCCAAGGGCGAAACCTATCAGCCAACCACTGAGGATTTCAACGCGGCTTGGGAATCGCCGGAGGTTAGGGCAGCGATCGACCGTCTCGGCTCTGACGACACATGGGGCAGTTTCGACGACACCCAAAAGCAAGCCGCGATCGGGGGGCAGATTCGGGCGTTGGGTGGGTTGAAACGGACGGCGATGTGGCGACTTTATCACCGCGCACCATTTGAGCAAAATCCTAAGGCTCAGTGGACGGTTGACCATGCCGTTGAGCAGGTGAAAAAGACTGGTGAGGCTGGCGTGGTTTTTAGTTCATCCTCTCAGGCGGCGGAAATGCTGGTGGAGCAGATGCAAAAGCGTGGCCTGAAAGTCGGCTATATCCATGGTGGCTTATCAGCCGACCAGAAAACCTCTGAGCGGGTGAAATTCCAAGATAAGGGTGAATATGATGTCTTGGTTTGTACTGATGCCGCTCAGACTGGCCTCAATCTGACCCGTGGGAAATGGCTGACCCATTATGATGTGCCGCTCACCGATAAAGCCTATGGGCAACGATCGGCCAGGATTCACCGACTCAAACAAGACCAAGACACACGAGTATTTGTCCCAATGATTGATTCACCTGAAGAAAAAATTGCTTATGCCAGGATGAAGCGGAAGGCCACGATCGGGAATCCAGTGAAAGCGAAAGCTGAGATGTTAGATGATTCGGGATTGGCCGCAAGGTTAGCGAGCTAATTTCGCACATCCTTGCGATCGTCGGTACAATAGTTTAAGCGTCGCCAAAATAATTCTCCTGCCGTCCTTCGGGTCGGCTTTTCCTATGGCTATTCAATACGACAATGAGCGCATTATCACTGCGGCGCAAATGGTTTCGGCGGTTCAGACTGACATCGACTTAAGATCGATTGGGGCGATGTCTGCACATCCTCGCGCCGATCGATTTATCACCAATAATTTGGATGTCAGGCTGTACTATCGTTTCGCACCCAAGGCGAAAGGTATTGACGTGGGGGTAAATCAATACACCAGCTACATCCCCGCTGGTTCGGCAGCAGTAATTGAGGCCGATCGATGGATTGGCGAGATTCAATTGGCCGCACCAGGAGCTGCCACGGGGCATGTGGTAGTTTCGATCGCTCGTGATGTTTAGTTCCAAAATTTTGGAAAAATAATATGGTTAGAATTTTATTTGACCCCTCTAGTTCATCTGTCATTGGGGGGTCTCTTTCTGACGCGGATAAAGCCGAAATCGCCAAGGTTGCCGGACTTGAAACGGCGCTGAAGAAGGACGGCGGGGAACTGGTCGCAGGTGAAACGATCTCGCAGGGAGCCAGTCGCACCTACACGATCGGCGACGTGGTGTTCGACTTAGAAAATCGAGTGGCGGGGACGCGCACGGTCGCTAGCCCGATCGACGCTACTGAATT
>JBOFTL010000375.1:0-1805 GCA_051652045.1 Microcoleus sp.
ATTTATCTAGTTTGGGTGCGGGGAAGATGATCTACGCTGATTTTTCTGGCTGTGTATTGGAGCAAAAAAGGATCTGCAATCTTGAAGGGCTTGCCACGTCAACCTGGTTACAAAACAAACCCAGATTTTTTGTATTGGAAGAGTTTGAAGGGATGGGCGATCACGTCCGATGGTGGGGGAAAAACGATCTCCCGTTCTCTATCACAATGGAGCCATATCCAAGCCGCGCAACAGACGAAGCAATGCAGGCATTGAATAAAAAATGCGAGGCGATCGGACTGATTATCACAGTCGGAGATCAATCAGAGTGGAATCCCGACTGCAAATGGATTGAAATTAAACGATTTAACAAGTAAGAGGCTAATTTCATGCAATTTATTGAGTCCAAAGCGCTTTACGTTGTCACAGGCGATTCCGGCGTAACAAAGTTTGAAGAATTAGCTTTTCACACCGTTATTGGTTGGGGAACCAACCCTGAGTACGATAAAAAAGACGGTAAATTTGATGATCCATACGAGGGCGCACTGTTTCCCTGGGTGATATGTGAGGGTGGGTATTTAGCTCCCGTAAATTGCGAAGAAATACTTGCGTTAATTTCTAAATTACCCGAGGGTGCGGCTGTAACTTGCTACGTCCTTTATTCTGACGATGAATTAGAAAGACGAATTTTTGATCTTATTTATTATTGACCTGATCGATCCACCTAACTACCTGGGCACAATAAGCCCATAAAGTTCAGAACAAAACAATGATTTCAGTATTTATCGCCTCTGCTATTTCCGCCGCTACCTGCACCGTCCGAACGCTCAGAGTCACCCCAACCTATACCGCGTATCAAGAAACGTGTTTGATCTATCGACAGAACCAAAAACCACAGAAAAGAGTAACCACGTTTCGGGTAGTACATCCAAACAACAATAGCGGGTCCGTGCCAGACGAGTTTGTGATTCCGGCGGGCGATCGCTAGATATCCGTAGAAACACGGATGTAAAGGCTTTTCGGGAATGGTTAAATAGAATTACTGAATTGAGGTAGTCTGTGGAGCGATTTGATTATTATTTTTTGACTGCTTTCGAGTGTTGCTGGGCTGATGCGGATGCCGGAACCGACCCAAAAGAATTGGTTGGCGCAGCTACTGAACTGGCTATGTTGTTAATGCAGATTGCAGATCTGAAAAAGTTGGCACTAAGGCCCGATGAAGTGGTTAAATCCGACCCCTGGGGCGAAACAGGAGCGTGAATGCCTAAAACTCTTTCTACCGAAATAAAACCTGGCGATCGCTTTAATATGTTAACCGTCAAAAGGTTAGTAGCTCCAGGGGCTAACGGCAAACGATTTGAATGTCTTTGTGACTGCGGGCAGTACACAACACAGTACGCACACAATCTGCCAGAGCGAAAATCGTGTGGGTGTGCCTGTAATCTAGGGGGAGCAAAGACAAAATATCTTATTAATCCTGGCGATCGATTTGGGATGCTAACGGTATTAGGCGTGGCTGATGAGCCGAATGCAGATGGCTGCAAACAGTATAAATGTCAGTGCCACTGCGGAAAAATAACATTTCAAGTAGGCGAGCAGGAGTCCCGCGCTCTAACGGTACTCCGTTGAGCGTCGGGAGGAATGCCGCGTCTGTCGGAGGAACGGAGCCAGACGAATAATATTCAGCTATAGACATATCTTCTCCTATTGAGATAACATGGATTCATGAAGCAAGTCCTGACTATATCCTGTAAACTCAACGTCTCCATTGAGCAGTCCAAAAAACTGGATAAGACGATGCAGGTATTTGCTCAGGCTTGTCATCA
>JBOFTL010000376.1:0-13353 GCA_051652045.1 Microcoleus sp.
AGTCAGCGGTTCGCCCTGATTGATGTCCAAAGAATAGATATTGTTGGCCGGCATTCCGGAAAAGTCCACAGTGTCAATGCCGCCAGCATCCCAGATTGTTTGAACGGTATTGAAATTGTTGCTGTTGAACCTGTAAACATTATCGCCAGTGTTAAAGTCGCTGCGGACACCGTAGAGAAACTGCAAAGCCCGGATGTCGTAGGCCATCAAACTTGCAGCTTCTGGGGCGTTAGGGTCGCCCGTGGTGGCACTTCCGGGATTGTAGGACATGATGGTATTTCTGCTGTTGTCCTTGTCAAACGGAAGATAAGGAGGTTCTCCAGGGTTTTCTGTTTCATCACTGCCAGCATTGTAGTTGCCGGGGTGCTTCAAACCCATCGCGTGACCGATTTCGTGAATTAAAGTAGAGTGACCGAAACTGCCGGGGCTTGAGGAATAAGCTGTTGACGGATCGTCTTCATTGGTCTTTTGCAGGTGGATGGCACCACCGCGTTCGTTACCCGGATAGTAAGCGTAGGCGTTGCCGTCTGCACCGGGCCCGTCGGAAAACATAATTCGGATGTTGCTGGCGGCCGAGTCTGGAACTTCTACAAAGTTGAGGGGTACGATTGTAGCGTAATTGTCCCGGAAGATTTGGCGGACGTTCTCTTTAATTGCATCGTTTACTTCTTCTATATTGGTTTCGCTTTCATCTGCCCCATAGGTGTCCGCACTCTCAGCATTTACAAAGCTGTAGGTGATGGTGCCGCCGGGAGGGACGTTCCATTTTGCGGGCTGGGCGGTGTTTTGTTCGTTCTTTCCTAGCAGGGCGTTGATGTCGTCGGAATTGCTGAATGCAAAAGATTGACTGGCCGATCGTTCCGAACTCGAATTTGAGGTTTGAGATTGGCTGCGACAGATGGGGCAGCTATGTTTGGATGCACCTTGCAACGGGTCTGAATTGTTACTAATTAAAGCTCTCAGATCGTAAACAGACATTGGTTGGTTTGAGAATAATTATCATTTCTTGCCACTTAATTGAGTGTTTTGGGATACAGATAATTCTTTTTATCTTGCTTTTACCCAACACAAATTAGCGGCTGATTTAATTTAATCGTATTACTAAATTATTTATTTGTCAATAATATATTTTGTAGCGTGGAGGGGCGATCGAGAGATCGCACGTAATATAAACTACGATAATTAGTGTTGCGTACATACACGTAATATCTCAATATAAATGTAGGGACATGACACTGCCGTGTCCCTACTGCCGTATGTTTACTGCCGTGTTTTTACAACAGGACATTTTTCGCGATCGATGTCGAAATTTATGAATAATAATGATGCTCGATCGAACCCGATAAAAAAAGTTTTTATTGCGGATTTAAGTTGGCAATATGTTGAGGACTTCAGTCCTCACTACGAACCTTACGAAGGGTTGCGAACTAATTATACTAAATCCGGGCGATCCATACCTTTTATAAATCCTCCGTTACTGGCAGAGTTTTTGTGATTGCTTCGCTGTCGCTCGCAATGACAATAACGGGGGTAGTAAATCCGGATTTGGGATTAATTCTGTGCGTAAGTTCCAGTCAAGTCTGTATTTGAAATTCTTCTGGGTTGATTCCCCAATTTACCCAACTAATTGCCTCTAGAGCCGTTAGCACTCTCGGAGGCACTCGCAATACGTGAATGTGTCCCGTACTCGGACAAGTCATTTTTAACAAATGAAGTGGCTCGATGTCAATCTCATTATCAATTTTTAACAGCGTATATTCTCGATGGCTGTCTAATTCTATTGCTTGCAATTCTTGACATATTTTCTGATAGCCGATCGCCTGAATTAAGACTCGCCGCAGTTCGGCATTTTTTTCTGTTAGCAGCCATGACGCAGGCCAAGATTCGGGGGCGATTTGACCGTATTGTTCTCGCAATCTGACTCCGTTATAGCAGTATACATTAAATTCACCGGCAAATTCAACTGCTGGCTTACCTTCAGCGTGGAGCAAACCTTCCTTGTCAAAATTAATTTGTTGCGGTCGATCGCACACAAAGCACTTTTCTACATAGGGGTAAATCCAACCGCAATTTTTGGTCAGGGATTCAAAGAGTTCATATAAAGCCCGATCGCACTCTAATTTTAACACGGAAATGCAAAAATCTACCCAACTTGCATGACAGGCTGACAGCTCGGAAACTATAAAATTTTTGTTACAGGTAATTTTCATCAGAAACACATCAAAAAATTCTTTTAATTCCTGTTTTAATTGGGTATAAAGTTCATCCTTGACATGAATTTGCAATCGATCGATCAGTAGGGCGTGCAGCGGGTTATAAAGTTGGCTGTAAATTTGATTTTCCAGTTTGCTTGGAAGTTGTTCTCTCAAACTATCGTACACTTCGTTGTGAATTTTGTTTCTAATTGCGTTAGCTGTTTCGAGCCATAATTCGCCACGGGAACTGAGGGGATGAATTTTCAACAAAGCTGCTAAGGGGCTGTCGCAAAAAATAATTTCCGGTTCGGGAAAACCGATGATATTATAGGCAGTATTAATAGCCGCTGCTGCTTGCGGGCGATCGATCGGTTTTACCGACAGTCCGATTTGCCGCCACTTCTCGCGGTAAATGGGAATTAGGGCTGTTTGTTCTGGAGTTAAGTCTATCATGGCGATTTTAGATTTTAGATTTTAGATTTGCGATTGAAGATTGGAGATTGAAAATTAGAGATTGGAGGTGACTGATGAATATTTTAATTTTAGCAGGAATGTCGATCGCCCTTGCTCTTCAAGTCAGTCAGTCAGTCGCAGCAAGCGTACCCTTTGAGACAAGATTACAAATAGTACAAACTAACAGTAGCGAAGCTGCTGAAAAAGCATTAAAGGAAGGACTAGAAATCTACCAACAAGGAACGGCTCAAGCAAAAAGAAAAACGATTGCCAAATGGCAAGAAGCATTAAAACTATTTCAAGCTGCCGGCAATCGATCGCAGGAAGCGATCGTCCTCAATAACATTGGCAGAATCTACGAAGAACTCGGAGAGCAACAACAAGCTTTAGAATATTACAATCTATCCCTTCCCCTAACTCAAACAGTAGGCGATCGATCGCAAGAGGCAATCGTCCTCAACAACATCGGATCTGTCTACTATCGTTGGGGAGAACAAGAGAAAGCTTTAAAATATTACAGGCAATCTCTTACCCTAAGTCGAGCAGTTGGCACTCGCTGGCTGGAAGCGATCGTTCTCGCCAACATTGGAGTAGTTTACTCGAATTTGGGAGAGCAACAGAAGGCTTTAGATTATTACAGTCAATCTCTTGCCTTGAATCGGACAATTGGCGATCGATCGCAAGAATCTACCATCCTTAGCAACATCGGAGGTGCCTACGACAAATTGGGAGAGAAACAACAAGCTTTAGATTATTACACTCAATCTCTTGTCCTGAGTCGGGCAGTTGGTAATCTGTCCCAAGAAGCTGTCACCCTCGACAACATCGGGGCTATCTACGACTATTTAGGAGAGAAACAACAAGCTTTAGAGTATTACGAGCGAGCTCTTTCCATGCTGCAGGCTATTGGCGATCGCACTGAAGAAGCGATTACTCTGAATAACATTGGTAAAGTCTACGACGATTTAGGAGAAAAAGAGAAAGCTTTAAAATATTTCAGTCAGTCACTTACCCTAAAACAAGCACTAGGAGATCGCAGCGGAGAAGCTGTAACTCTCAGCAATATCGGTGGTATCTACGAATATTTAGGACAGCTACAGCAAGCTTTAGAGTATTACGAACGATCCCTTTCCTTAATGCGGAATACCGACAATCGCAGCGGAGAAGCAATTACCCTCACCAACATCGGAAATGTCTACTCATATCTAGGACAAAAACAGAAAGCTTTGCAATATTACAGTCAGTCGCTTTCTCTGAGTAGGGCAGTCGGCGATGCCAGTGCAGAAGCTGGTATTCTTTACCTCAGCGCCGTTAACCGCCGCGATCGAGGAAATTTGACCGAAGCCCTCAAAGACATCGCAGCTTGTATTAAAATCATCGAAAATCTTCGCACTAAAATAGCCAGTCCAGAACTTCGCACCTCATATTTTGCTAGCGTACAGGACTACTACGAATTCTACATCGACCTGTTAATGCAACTGCACAAAAAGCAGCCAAGTTCCAACTACAATATCAAAGCTTTAGAAGCCAGCGAACGTTCTCGCGCCCGCAGCCTCCTCGAACTTTTGCAAGAAAGTAACGCCAGCATTCGCGAAGGTATTTCTCCCGATTTATTGCAACAAGAAAAAAGCTTGCAACAGCAACTCGATGCCATTGAAAAGCAGCGCATCGCAGCAGTCAGCAGCCCCAATCCAAATCCAAATTCAGATTCAAATCTAAATCCAAATAAAATAGATGAAATCGACAAACAGCGTCTCGCACTTTTGCAACAATATCAGCAAATTCAAACTTCAATTCGTACCGCCAGCCCCCGCTACGCTGCCCTCACCCAACCCCAACCTTTAACGCTGCCAGAAATTCAGCAACAGATTCTCGATGACAACACAATTTTATTGCAATATTCCCTCGGCGAAAACCGCAGTTATTTGTGGGTAGTGACATCAACCGAAATTGCCAGCTACGAACTGCCAAAACAGGCTGACATCGAAACAGCAGCCCGCGATTTTCTGGACGCTACAACTAACCATACTTTGAGAGATTTTCCCAAAAAAGTTGCCGAAGCTAGCTCGAATTTGAGTCAATTAATTTTACAGCCAGTCGCCGCCCAATTAGGAAACAAACGCTTGTTAATTGTTCCCGACGGCATCCTGCACTATACTCCTTTTGCCGCTTTAACAATTCCCCAAACCGACGGACAAAATACCAATAATTTCTTAATCACCCAGCATGAAATTATTACCTTACCTTCGGCTTCAACTCTTGGCATTCTCCGGCAAAATTACGCGGACAGAAAACCGCCCGATCGTACTTTAGCAATTTTAGCCGATCCGGTTTTCAGTCCCGATGATGACAGACTCAAAGGAAAACTTACCCCGGAAACCACCGAAAAACTCCAATCGAATAACCTCGGTTTAAGTCGATCGCTCCGTACTTCCGATTTAGCATGGCCGCCCAGACGCCTGCCATTTACCCGCCAAGAAACCCAAAAAATCTTAGGAAAATTAGATGCCTTAACTGCCGCTTCTAGCAGTAACAAATTAGATTTTGCTGCCAGTCGCACTGCGACTACTGATGGCAGTTTAGCTAATTATCAAATCGTTCACTTGGCAACCCACGGTATCGCTAACAGCCAAAATCCCGAACTGTCAGGAATTCTGATGTCGATGGTTGATGAAACAGGTAATGTTGTCAATGGATTCTTACGACTCAATGATATTTTTAACTTAAAATTAGCAGCAGATTTAGTAGTTTTAAGTGCTTGTCAAACGGGACTGGGGCAAAATATTCAAGGTGAGGGAATTGTAGGATTAACGAGGGGTTTTATGTATGCAGGGGCGCAGCGGGTAGCGGTGAGTTTGTGGAATGTGGATGATGAAGGAACTTCTGTATTGATGGAAAAGTTTTATCAGAAAATGCTGCAAGAAAAGTTAGCACCGGCGGCAGCTTTGAGGGCAGCACAACTCGAAATGATGCGGGAGGAAAAATGGCAATCTCCCTATTATTGGGCGGCTTTTATGCTTCAGGGGGAATGGAAGGGAATTTTAGATTTAAGATTTTAGATTTTAGATTGAAGATTCTGAGATTCTGAGATTTGAGCCAAAATCGAGTATAAAATTGAATAAAACACGACAAGATTGGTTATGTTCGATCGCCCTCAATGGATTTTAGCTAGCATCTCGATCGCCCTGGTATTGCATTTAAGTCCACCGGTAGTAGCAGAAGTACCCGTTGCTAAAGTCGATCGCACAGCACAAACTAACAGTAGTGATGCTGCAGATCGCATATTTCAAGAAGGATTGGAACTCTACTTCCAAGGTACGGGAGAATCTTTAAGAAAAGCGATCGTCCTGTTTGAACAAGCATTAAAAATGTGTCGGGAATCCGGGCAGCGAGGCAAAGAAGCGAGCGTTCTCAACAACATTGGTAAAGCTTATTCTGATTTGGGAGAACAACAAAAAGCTTTAGACTATTACAACCAGTCGCTATCTCTAAAACGGGCGATCGGTGATGTCTCGGGAATAGCGATTACCCTCAATAATATCGGGGTTCTCTACTCGGATTTAGGAGAAAAACAAAAAGCTTTAGAATATTACCAGCAAGCCCTTGCCCTCAAACAAACCACTGACGATCGCTCCCAGGAAGCTGCTACATTAAACAACATCGGCAGAATCTACGATGATTTAGGAGAGAAACAAAAAGCTTTAGAATATTACCATCGATCGCTACCTTTGAGTAGAGCCGGTGGCGATCGGCGCGGCGAGTCTGCTACCTTAAATAACATCGGTAGAATCTATCAAGATATCGGAGAGAAACAACAAGCTTTAAAGTATTTTAATCAATCTCTGCCGCTAACTCGGGCGATCGGCGATCGGCGAGGAGAAGCGATCGTCCTCAATAACATCGGCGGCATCTACTCAATATTGGGAAAAAAACAAATAGCTTTAGAATATTACAGCCAATCTTTGCCCTTGAGTCGCGCGGCAGGAGATCGATCGCAAGAAGCCCTTACTCTCAACAATATAGCTTTACTCAAACGCGATTTAAATAACTTACCCGCAGCGATCGAAGATATTGAAGCCGCGATCGAAATCATCGAAAATCTTCGCACTAAAATAGTCAACCCAGAACTGCGTACCTCGTACTTTTCTACAGTCGATAACTACTATAAATTATACATCGACTTGTTAATGCAACTGCACAAAAAGCAACCAAGTTTAGGTTACGATCGCCAAGCATTAGCAGCTAGCGAAAGTTCGCGCGCCCGCAGTCTTATCGAACTCCTGCAAGAAGCAAACGCCAATATTAGTGAAGGAATTGACCCTAGTTTGCTGCAACAAAAACAGCAATTACAACAACAAATTGATAACATAGAAAGGCAGCACATTCAATTAATCAGCCTTCCAGAACCCAACCAACATCTCATCGATAAAATTGACAAACAACGCCTGCAACTGCTTGAAAAATACCAACAATTGCAAATCCAAATTCGTACCGCCAGCCCCCGCTACGCTGCGATCGCCCAACCCAAACCTTTAACCCTATCAGAAATTCAGCAACAGATTCTCGATGAAAACACTATTTTATTGCAATATTCCCTCGGCAACGATCGCAGTTATCTTTGGGTAATTAGCCAAGATCGACTCACTAGCTATGAATTGCCGAAGCGTGAGGAAATTGAAACAGCAGCCCGCAAATTTCGAGACAGCATAACCAACCATCAGTTGAGAAACTTGCCCAAAAAAATTGCTGAAACCAGTACAGCTTTGAGTCAGTTAATTTTACAGCCAGCCGCCACCGAGTTAGGACAAAAACGGTTGTTAATTGTTCCCGATGGAGTGCTGCACTATATTCCTTTTGCAGCTTTGTCGCTGACAAATCCATCCGAACCAAATGCCAAGAATTTCTTAATTGCCCGACATGAAATTATTATCTTGCCTTCTGCTTCAACTCTTGCCATTATCCGTAAAAATTATGCTGACAGAAAACCGCCCGATCGTACTTTAGCAATTTTAGCCGATCCGGTTTTCAGTCAGAACGATGAAAGAGTCAAAAATAGATTGACTCCAGGACCTCCTCAAGGGTTCAGATTAAGAAATTTAGCATCGATAAATTTAGCATCAACAAATTTAGCGTCAAATAACCTGGCTTTAAGTCGATCGATCCGTACTTCCAATCTAGTATGGCCGCCCAAACGCCTGCCTTTTACCCGCCAAGAAGCCCAAACAATCTTAAGTTTATTACCTTCAGTAAATAACAGTCAGCTATTTGACTTTGCAGCTAATCGCACCACCGCTACCGATGGTAGTTTAGCCAATTATCAAATCGTTCACTTTGCTACCCACGGTATCGCTAACAGTCAGAATCCCGAACTTTCAGGAATTCTGATGTCGATGGTTGATGAGACAGGTAATATTTTAAATGGCTTCCTGCGACTCAATGATATTTTCAACTTAAAACTGGCGGCAGATTTAGTAGTTTTAAGTGCTTGTCAGACCGGACTCGGCGAAAATATTCAAGGCGAAGGAATGGTAGGATTGACAAGGGGTTTTATGTATGCAGGGGCGCAGCGGGTAGCGGTGAGTTTGTGGAATGTGGATGATGAAGGAACTTCTGTATTAATGCAAAAGTTTTATCAGAAAATGCTGCAAGAAAAGTTAGCACCGGCGGCAGCATTGAGGGCGGCACAGGTAGAAATGATGCAGCATGAAAAATGGAATTCTCCTTATTATTGGGCAGCTTTTATGATTCAAGGCGAGTGGAAATAAGGCGATTTTAGATCTGGGATTTTAGATTTTTAGATTGGAGATTGGAAATTGGAGATTTGCAGTATTAAGTTTTGTATGAATCAACGATCGCCTGCAAAACTCCTAAAATTACTGACAGGTTGTTAAGATAATAAACATCGGCATCAATAGTTAAGTTATCTCCTGCTAATTTCAGAAACCGCCAGACATCGCCAGTAGTGACGCAGCCGAAGATTGTTGATATCGGATTGTTGGCGCGATCGTTAAATATTTTAGCAGCTACCATTTGGGCGGCACATTGCGACAAACCCGGTTCTATTTCTCCGCGTTTGGCTTCTATCAGTGCGAAAACTGGCACTTGAATTTCAAAATCGAACGGCACGCAAGATAGGAGAAAGTCACACTCTCCGTTCAATCCGCGGGTAATATCTACGTCAAATAACGCACCGGAAAAAATCGAAAATTGTCGGTTGTTATGTTCCCTCGATTCTAACAAAATCGGAGACACAATTCGTTCCGATCGCTCTTTTTCTGTTGTCAAAGCAGTGTGGGCGGCAATTTCTAACGTTTTGCGCAGCCAATCGGAAGGTTCCACAGGAATAATCTCGGCAGTTCGGAAAATGGAACTAATGGACTGTTGCAATCCAAACTGCTCTTTTAATTGCTTAAAAGTAAATGATTTGTAAGACATATTAGAGTTCCTTTAAGCCAATTAAACTCCATTCAATACGTAGAAAGTTATAGCAACTGCCACCTAAATTCAGACATCGATCGCCCCATAAATAGAATCGATCGACTATCAACTTGCAACCGCAGATTGATGCGGATCGACGCAGATAAACGCAGATTGATTTCATCAACTCTCAACTCTCAACTTAAACATTTAACCACCCCAAAAGAATTCGCGGCGCGGGCAACACGATCGCCAGCAACAGCCCGAATGCAATTAACCCCAAAATATCGCGCCAATCATTTAATTCGCTAACATCATTCAAAGCCGGTTCGTCATTGAGAGGCATCAAAAATAAAATCATTGCCCACAACAATAAACCCGGTTCCAAAAAAGAAAGCAGCAGCATACAAAGTCTAGCAACTTGCCCGATCGCCATGCTCGCACGCTGCCCGAAAACCGCATGGGCGATGTGTCCGCCATCGAGTTGTCCCACCGGCATTAAATTAAACGCCGTCACGATCGTACCCAAATAACCCGCCACCGCTACCGGATGCAAATCGATCGCAGTTTCCGCATTTAATGCACCCCCTAATGTTAGCTTGCTCAGCAAAGCTATTAACAATGAAAAATTGGGAGTAAAAGAATCAAAATTTAACATTCCCGACCTTTCAGATATTGCTACAATCTGAGAATTAGCCAAACCCCAAATTAGCAACGGCACTGTCACGACTAAACCAGCTACTGGGCCGGCAATGCTGACATCAAATAAAGCCTTGCGGTGGGGAATCGGACTCCGAATTTGAATGAAAGCGCCAAAAGTTCCCAAGAAAAACGGAACGGGAATAAAATAAGGTAGCGTCGTTTTAATTTTGTGAAATTTAGCAGCTAAATAATGTCCCGATTCGTGAATTCCTAAAATTGCGAGCAAAGAAATCGCGTAGGGCAAACCTCGAGTTAATGCTGACGGATTTGACTGCAAAACTTTTTCCGTAACACCGCTAATTTGAGAACCGATAACAGTTGTGGTAAACAGCGTTACTAGCAGCAACCCTAAAGCCAAAAAAGGTCGGTGCAAAGATGCAGTTTTGAGTGGAGTTGCTGAAGTTTGATGGCTGGGATTAGCCACGATCGCAAAAAAAGGCTGACCGCTAAAACTATTTTGAAATATCACCAAAAAGCGATCGCCGAAATGCTTTTCCACATTCTCCCGTACCGCTGCATAAGCCGCCTCTGGATTCGTGCGCAACTGTCCGCGACAAATTACCGCCTGCGGGCGAAATTCCAAATCCCGCAACGCATAAATAGACCAAGGAAAACAATCGCGCAAACTCGCTTCTTCTGCTCGATCGATCGGGCGCAGCGGCTCTTTAGGTGCGGCTGCTTCCGTCGCAGTTGCGGAATTAGCCTCAGCGGTTTCTGGTGTAATTTCCCTGCGTCCCACCTGTATCAACACCCAGTACAAAAAAGGGCAAACCACAAAAGGTATAATTATCAGTTCCGGCGGTGCAGTTTTGCGATCGCCGTGAATTAAAATCCAACTGCTCCAAATTAGTGCCGGTGCCATAATTACCAGCCACAGCAGCCATACCGGAGTTCGCGTGATTTTACTGATAGTGCGCTGCAACAAAAAGTACAGCATCGCTCCCAATACGAACAACCATAATAAATAAAACATATTATTTATGCCCTTCCTTGAGAATACTTCCTTGAAACAACAGAGTTCGGTGTCCAAACAGCCTAGGCCCGTGCTGGAAAATATCTTTGCTTTCCCACCTAACCGGGACACTCTGGGTGCGACAGCTTATTTCATTGTAGAAAACCAAGCTAACATCCTGGTGGATTGTCCCGCGTGGGATGAGACAAATCAAGCTTTTTTGCGGGAAATGGGCGGCGTGCGCCTGATGTTTCTCACCCACCGGGGTGCTATTGGCAAGGTACGGGAGATTCAGGAGGCGACGGGCTGCGAGATTTCGATCCAAGAACAAGAAGCTTATTTGCTTCCTGGATTGAAGGTGACGGCTTTTGAACGAGAGTGGGCTGTTGGTGAGAATGTTTTTGCGATTTGGACTCCCGGCCATTCTCCAGGTTCGTCTTGCCTTTACCATCCTAGCAATGGCGGAGTGCTGTTTTCCGGCCGCCACTTGGTTCCGGATAGTTCGGGGGCTCCCGTACCGCTGCGGACAGCAAAAACTTTTCATTGGCCGCGACAAATTAACAGCGTTAAGTCAATAATCGATCGCTTTTCACCGGAAACTTTACAGTATATTTGTCCTGGAGCAAATACAGGTTTTTTGCGCGGCAAAGGAGCGATCGATCGAGCTTTTGAACAATTGACAGTTGAGAGTTGACAATTGACAATTGACAGTTGACAGTTGACAGTTGGTAATTGGTAATTATCCATCTTTTCCCTCTTCCCTCTTCCTTCTTCCTTCTTCCCTCTTCCCTCTTCCTTCTTCCTTCTTCCTTCTTCCTTCTTCCTTCTTCCTTCTTCCCTCTTCCTTCTTCCCTCTTCCTTCTTCCTTCTTCCTTCTTCCTTCTTTGTATGACAGCAGAAAAAACCGAGAAACAAAAAATGCTGGCAGGCGAACTGTATTTAGCAGCAGATGAGGAATTAAAGCGCGATCGCCAGCACGCTCGCAAACTCACTAGACTCTACAATTCTACTCGCGAAGACGAGAGATCGGAGCGGTTAAAAATTTTGAGCGAATTATTCGGATCGGTTGGCAAAACAATTGAAATCGAGCCACCTTTTTACTGCGATTACGGCAGCAATATTTATGCAGGTAACGGATTTTATGCAAATTTTGGCTGCACGATCCTGGACTGCCATCAAGTTAACATCGGCGACAATGTATTGTGCGGTCCCAACGTGCAAATTTATACCGCTTTTCACCCTACAGATCCGCAAATTAGACTCCAAGGCCTCGAACTCGCGGCTCCGATCGACATCGGCAATAATGTTTGGATTGGCGGTGGCTGTATAATTTGTCCCGGAGTTACTATTGGCGATAACAGTACGATCGGTGCTGGAAGCGTTGTTGTCAAAAATATCCCCGCAAATGTCGTAGCGGCGGGGAATCCTTGCCGCATTATCCGGCATTTAAACTCGAATATTTAAAGTTTACGTGAAGCGGTCGATCTTTTTGACATAGTTCGTTGTATAATTATTCGATCGAACAACACTTCCTCTCGGATAGTATGTTACGAACTGTTAAGAATAATTGATGGAAAAACTTTTATGGCAACTGCAACAGTTTATCCAAGCGCTCCCGATTTGTGCGCCGACGACTACGTAGCAATCGGTTTGGCTACTTGTTTTATTAAAGAAGAAGGCGAAGTTCACGAAGTAAAAGTTATCGAAGCGATTCCTTCAGCAGCTTTGGAAGCAATTGTTAAGGGAATTCCCACATCCTATGAAATGGCATGGGGAACAACTTTGGGAGCGGTACTCGACAATGGCGAAGCACCGAAAATGATGGCAGAATTCCCCGCATCCGCACAGTTTAGCGATGAATTTAGCTTTCGAGCGATCGCCGCAGCCCGCACTTACAAAAGCCGCCCTCAAGCTCAATCTCACATTCAATTGGGAACAGCACGCAGCGATTTTAACTATTCTTTGGAACGCAAAAGAGTGCTCAATTCCCAACGCATTATCCGCACTGAAGATAATGTCAAACAGCACGAATACACCCACAAAGTCCTTTAAACAGTTGAGAGTTGAGAGTTGAGAGTTTGTAGGGTTCGACCTCAAACTCGCAGGACTTGCCAGCACGTTGGCGCAGCCTCGCGTAGCGATAGCGCTGATAACGCCCGATTGCATCTGAGAGTTTGAGGTCGTTCATGTGCCAAGAGTGCCCGCCCGCTTGAGTTGAGAGTTGATAGCATAGATATGCTTACTTTTTTCAATCATGACTGAAGCTTGATTATTTCTTCCTTCTTCCCTCGAATCCTTGATGCACACTAAAGAATTCATCCGTGTATCCGTGTCCGAATCCGTGTCGTGCTTTCCTTCTTTTGCCCTGTCGAACGATCGCAATAATTAAGGTTCGTAGTGTGGACTTTAGGCCGCAGGATGTTAATTAAATAGTATAAATATCATATAATATTTGTTATGAAAAAAACTCAACTCATCAAACTGTGTGCCTTATCCCTGAGCCTTTGTTTGTTTTGCGGCCCTACAGTTCAAGCCGAACCGATAGCAAACCCCCAACCACAGCAGAAAACTTAGACTAACCGAGAAATTTTGCAACAGTTGCTAAAGGCAAAAGTAGTATATTTGGGAGAAACC
>JBOFTL010000377.1:0-3164 GCA_051652045.1 Microcoleus sp.
AGTCTTGGCGATTGCTTCACTTCGTTTCGCTTCGCGACATGAAACGCAATGACAATAACAGAGGTAACAAACCAGCTATTACTGGTTTGACGCTGTCACAAATTGACGCGACACTACAATTGTCAAGCATTTATATAATAGTCGCGAGTCCCCTTGGCATTCATCGATTCGGAAAGTCGATTCAATCCGTACACGTAAGCGGCAGTCCTCATGCAAACTGAAAGTTCCTCAGATATTTTCCAAATTGCCTCTGTTTCTTCCACCATTTTGTGTTTTAAACGCTGGTTGACTTCTTCCTGAGTCCAATACAACCCGCTGCGGTTTTGCACCCACTCAAAATAACTCACCGTTACGCCGCCGGCATTGACTAAAATATCGGGAATTACCTGGATTCCCCGCGCTTCCAAAATTAAATCTGCCGCCGAACTAATCGGTCCGTTAGCTACTTCAAAAATTAACTTTGCTTTCACATCATTGACATTTGCTTCGGTAATTTGATTTTCCAAAGCTGCCGGAACTAGCACGTCAACATCCAATGCTAAGAGTTGTTCGTTGGTCAAGATTTCATGTTCGACAATATTGCAAACCGAGCCTTCACAGTAAATAGCTTGGATGCCTTTGTTAGCTTCTTTAAAGCGGCGGATGCTGGGAATATCCAAACCTTTTTTTGCATAAATTCCCCCTTGAGAATCGCTGACAGCAACAACTTTATATCCCGCTTTCGACAGCAGTTCTGCTATTTCAGCTCCGGCATTACCGAAACCTTGGACGGCTACAGTGGTTTCTGTCGGGGTTTTGTTGTATTTGGGTAACAGATTTTCGATTACATAAAAAGCTCCGGTTGCTGTTGCTGTATCTCTGCCCAAACTACCGCCGATCGTCACTGGTTTGCCCGTTACTACTGCAGGACTGAGCTGCCTTTTAATAATACTGTACTGATCCATCATCCAACCCATAATCATCGGATTGGTGTAGACATCTGGTGCGGGAATATCGATATCTGGACCGATAAAATCTGCGATCGCATCTACATAGCCCCGACTCAATCGTTCTAATTCTAGTTTGGAAAGTTCTTTGGGATTTAAAGTGATTCCGCCCTTCGCTCCGCCAAATGGCAAGTTTAAAACTGCACATTTAAACGTCATCCAAAATGCTAGCGATTGTACTTCATCGAGGGATACTTTGGGATGGTAGCGGACACCCCCTTTTGTCGGGCCTCTGGTATCGTCGTAGCGGACGCGATATCCTTGGAAAATGCGCAGCGAACCGTTGTCCATCCGCACGGGAATTGATACTATTAAACTGGATTTGGGATATTTCAAGCGCTCGATCGCATCTTCTGACAGCGAAACGTATTTTAACGCTCTTTCTAATCGGCGGCTTGCATCGGCAAATAATGAATCAGACATAATGAAGGAAGAAGGAAGAAGGAAGAAGGAAGAAGGAAGAAGGAAGAAGGAAGAGGGAAGAGGGAAGAGGGAGTAGGGAGGAGGGAAGAAGGAAGGCACGACACGGATTCGGACACGGATACACGGATGAATTTTCGAGTATGCCACATCTTTCATCCCGAAGTTGGAAGAGAGAAGAAGGCAGAGGGAAGAAGGAATAAATAGCTGGTAGGTGATAAGGAAAGGGCTTCAAGCCTCAAGCCTTCAACCTCCAACCTCCAACCTAAAACCTAAAACCTAAAACCTAAATTGGGAAGATGGAAGAATAAGTGTTAATTTCAGGCATCGGTTGATTTACTGGTTGGCCGACATTTTTTAATTTAATCACACTTCAGGTGGAATTCTGCCAAAGGTCAACGGCAAACTGCTAATTACCAACTGACAAATGCCAACTGTCTGGTGTCGATCGAGCGTGTGGCATCCCCAAACAGGAAAATAACGCCTAAACTTAAAGTAGGGGCCATCGAGCGTGAATGGCTATTTAAGTTCGATCGCTCCCCTCAAACGCTCGAACCGCTGTTAGTCACCAGGGGAATTATTTTTTGCAACTATAGAGCGACTTATGTAACGTTATATTAAATTAGTGTTATGGTTGGACTCCTAGCCGCACTTTCTGCATCGGCGGCGGGGGGTATGAGAATTGCCCTACCCCTGCTGTTAATTGGTTTGTTGCGCATCGACAAACTGTGGTCAGAAATTCCTTTGCTGTCTCGAATTCACCCGCAAGTAGTGCTGTGCATTTTGGTGAGTTGGTCGCTGTTGGAATTATTTGCTTCTAAAACTTTTGCGGGACAGCGAGTATTACAAATCGTGCAGATTTTATTCAGTCCTATTGTAGGAGCAATTATGGGCATCGCGATCGCTCAAGCAACTTCGATCGAGGATAATTTTACCAACCCTTGGATGCTGTGTATTATTTCTGTTATCGGAGGCTTGTTGGCCCTAGTCCTGCAACTGGTACAAGCAGGATGGCTTTACCGACTGCGGGGCTTGCCGATTTGGATGATTTTTCTCCAAGATGCTTTATGTATTACGCTAGTTTTATTTGCATTTGATGCGCCCAGACATGGAGGGTTAATAGCGATGTTGCTGCTGTGGCTGGCAATTCGCAGTTCCAAGGAGTGGTATCACTGGTACAAGCATCAAGCAATACCGGGCGATGGGGGAAATCCTCGCCGCAGCAAACTAGATCCAGATTAGTTGAGAGTTGAGAGTTGAGAGTTGAGAGTTGATAGTCGATAGTCGATCGTTGATAGTTGATAGTTGACAGCATACAGATTGGCAATTGACAATTGGAAGTTGACAATTGACAGCATACAGATTGAGAGTTGTTAGTTGTCAGTTTGTTGTCTCTAATCCGTCGATATTTTACTAATGACTAATGACTAATGACTGATGACTGATGACTTTAAAGAAGCCCGATCGAATGCAAAGGACCGTGACCTGTAATTAACTCTACTAGCAGTGCCATAAAACCTAGCATTGCTAAGCGACCGTTCCACACTTCTGCTGCAGTTGTCATTCCCCACTGCCATCTTTCTTGCGGGTACATTTTGACCATTTTGCTGGGATGTACTACTTCAGAAAACTTAACGCTGGGAGATTCGATCGCCTCTACAACTAAGTTTGCCAAATCTTCAATAAATACAGGATGCGTGTTGAGGGCCGGTACTCGATCGAAATTTTCAATTCCCGAATGTTCCGCAATTTCTCGAT
>JBOFTL010000378.1:0-5360 GCA_051652045.1 Microcoleus sp.
AGTTCTGCAGACGGTACGGTAACTAAAGAATACAAATTCCGTCGCGTTCGGGAAGACTCAAACGGCAAGTTAATTACTCAGTTCATTCGCACGACTCCAGGCCGAATTATTTATCACCAAACGATCGAATCGGCAATTAGCAGTTGATAGTTGATAGTTGACAGTTGATAGTTGTCAACTATCAATTGTCAGCGTTCAGATATCAACTCTCAACAGTCAATTGTCAGCTATCAACTCTCAACTCTCAACCATGAGGGCGCGCACGGGGACACCGCCCCCACCAACTCTCAACTCTCAACTCTCAACTCTCAACTCTCAACTCTCAACTCTCAACTATTAATTGTCATGACAAAAGATAAAGAAAAAGAAATTGTGTTTCGCAACCGAGTTGTAGACAAAGGTCAACTCAAAAAACTGATTTCCTGGGCTTTTACCCACCACGGAACAGCCCGCACGGCCCAAGTAGCAGACAAACTCAAAGACCTAGGATTTCGCTACGCCACCAAAGCCGGAGTCAGCATCAGCGTAGACGACCTGCAAGTACCCCCCAGCAAGCGGGAACTCCTAGAAGCAGCCGAAGAAGAAATCAGAATCACCGAACAAAAATACACCAGAGGTGAAATCACCGAAGTCGAACGCTTCCAAAAAGTAATCGATACCTGGAACAGCACCTCCGAAGACCTCAAAGACGAAGTAGTTCGCAACTTCCGCGCCACGGACCCCCTGAACTCGGTATACATGATGGCCTTCTCCGGGGCGCGGGGTAACATCTCCCAAGTGCGGCAACTCGTCGGAATGCGCGGGTTGATGGCAGACCCCCAAGGCGAAATCATCGACATCCCGATCAAAACCAACTTCCGCGAAGGACTTACCGTCACCGAATACATCATTTCCTCCTACGGTGCCCGCAAAGGTTTGGTTGATACAGCCTTGCGTACCGCCGACTCCGGCTACCTCACCCGCCGCCTCGTGGACGTATCCCAAGATGTCATCGTCCGTGAAGTAGACTGCGGTACCCAACGGGGTATCCGAGTTCGACCGATGACTGACGGTGCGCGAGTTCTGATCCCCCTGAAAGACAGGCTGTTGGGGCGCATCCTCGCCCGCGATGTCCTCCACCCCAAAACAGGAGAAATCGTAGCTTTTGGTCCCCAAAAAGCAGTCCGCAACCAACCGATTACCGACGAACTCGCCGCCGAAATCGGCAAAGCCGAAGTAGCAGAAGTCTACCTGCGATCGCCCCTGACTTGCGAAGCCACCCGTTCCGTCTGCCAGCACTGCTACGGCTGGAGTCTGGCTCACTCGGAGATGGTGGATATGGGCGAAGCTATCGGCATCATCGCCGCCCAGTCGATCGGGGAACCGGGCACCCAGCTTACCATGCGTACTTTCCACACCGGCGGGGTATTCACCGGTGAAGTCGCCAAACAAGAACGCGCTCCCTTTGATGGCACCGTCAAATTCAAAAACTTGCGCACTCGCGCTTTCCGCACCAGACACGGTGAAGAAGCTTTAGTCGCCGAAAACAACGGAAAACTTGAATTCATCTCCGACGCCAGCAAAAGTCAGAAAATCGAACTGGCGATCGCGATCGGCTCCACCCTGATGGTCAAAGACGCCCAGAAAGCCAAAACCGGCAGCGTTCTCGCCGAAGTCCCGATCGCCGGACGTGCTGCCCGTAAAACTACGGAAAAAGTCACCACCGACGTAGCATCAGATTTAGCCGGCGAAGTCAAATTCGCTGACCTAGTACCGGAAGAAAAAACCGACCGCCAGGGCAACACCACCCGCACCGCCAGCAAAGGCGGACTGATCTGGATCTTGTCCGGAGAAGTGTATAACTTGCCCCCTGGTGCCGAGCCCAGCGTCAAAAACGGCTCTCGCGTAGAAGCCAACACCGTACTTGCCGAAACCAAGCTGAGTTCGGAACACGGAGGAGTAGTCCGCATCGCTGACGAGAGGGAAATCGAAATCATCACCGCCCAAGTATTGCTCGATCGGGCGATCGTCCGGGCCGAAACCGCAGGCGGGCGCGAACACTACACGATCGAAACCACTAACAACCAGCGGTTCTCCCTCAAAACCGCCCCCGGCAGCAAAGTAGCCAACGGCGAAGTTGTTGCCGAGCTGCTGGACGATACCTACCGCACCCCCACTGGTGGCATCGTCAAGTATGCTGGCGTCGAGGTAAGAGGACGCGGCAAAGCCAAACAAGGATTGGAAGTCGTCAAAGGTGGCACCCTGCTGTGGATTCCCGAAGAATGCCACGAAGTCAACAAAGACCTCTCTCTGTTGCTGGTGGAAGACGGACAGTACGTCGAAGCTGGCACTGAAGTCGTCAGGGACATCTTCTGCCAAACCGCCGGTGTCGTAGAAGTCACTCAGAAAAATGACATCCTGCGGGAAATCGTCATCAAACCTGGGGAACTCCACCTCTTGGAACGTCCGCCCTTGACTTTTGGGGAGGGACAAATCGTCAATGCCGGTCAAGAAATCGTCCCCGGCTTGATAGCCTCCGAACTCGGCTACGCCGAATACATCGAAACCCCGGAAGGTCCGGCCCTGTTGCTGCGTCCGGTAGTTGAATATCCCGTACCCGACAAACCCTCGGTACCCTCGCAAACCGCCCTCAACGAATCGATCGCCCTAAAAGCAGTGCAACGCCTGCCCTACAAAGATGGCGAGCGCGTCAAATCTGTAGAAGGTCTAGAACTGCTGCGCACCCAGCTCATCTTGGAAATCGGCACCGAAGCCCCGCAGCTAGCAGCAGATATCGAACTGCTGCCCTTTGAAGGAGACGAGATTGAGGAAACTGCCGAGGGCGAAAGTCCCCCGATGCGGTTGCAGCTAGTGATCCTCGAATCCCTAGTGATCCGCCGGGACGTAGCTGCTGACCCCACTCAAGGTAGCACCCACACCAGATTGCTAGTTACCGACGGTCAGGAAATCGCCCCAGGTGCTGTCGTAGCCCGCACGGAAATCCTCTGCAAAGAAGCGGGAATCGTCCGGGGCATCCGTGAGGGCGTTGCTGAACCTGTACGCCGCCTGCTGGTGATGCGCGAAGCCGACTCAGCCACCGTCGAAGTTCGCGGCACCCCCAGCGTCAGTCCCGGTCAACTGATGGTAGCCGGCACCGAAATCGCTCCCGGCATCGTGCTGGACCAATCCGGTCAAGTGGTCAAAGTCACCCCAGCAAGCGGTAACGAACCCGCTCAAGTCCTGCTCAGGGCGGCCCGCCCCTACCGGGTATCGGCGGGTGCGGTACTCCACGTAGATGACGGCGACTTGGTACAGCGGGGAGATAACCTCGTGATCCTGGTCTTCGAGCGCGCTAAAACTGGGGATATCATCCAAGGTTTGCCCCGGATTGAAGAACTGCTTGAAGCCCGCAAACCGAAAGAAGCCTGTATCTTGGCAAAACGTCCGGGTACGGCTCAGGTGACGGCTGACGGTGACGGGGTGGAACTCAAAGTAGTCGAAGATGACGGACGGATCGAAGAATATCCTTTGCTACCGGGACAAAACCCGATCGTCTCTGACGGACAGCGGGTGGGAGGGGCTGAAGCCCTTACCGACGGACCTGCCAATCCCCACGAGATTCTGGAAGTGTTTTTCAACGTCCTCAAAGAGCGGCAGCCGACTTTCGAGTCTGCTTTGGAAAGCTTCCAGCAGGTGCAGACTTTCTTGGTGAATGAAGTGCAATCGGTGTATCAATCTCAAGGAATTGACATTTCCGACAAGCACATCGAAGTCATCGTGCGACAGATGACTAACAAAGTGAGAATTGAAGATGGGGGGGACACCACCATGCTGCCGGGGGAATTGGTCGAACTGCGGCAGGTGGACCAGGTTAATGAAGCTATGTCGATTACCGGAGGCGCGCCGGCGGACTACACTCCGGTGCTGCTGGGGATTACTAAGGCTTCGCTGAATACCGACAGCTTCATATCGGCTGCATCGTTCCAGGAAACAACGAGGGTGCTGACAGAAGCTGCGATCGAGGGTAAATCCGATTGGTTGCGAGGCCTCAAGGAGAACGTGATTATCGGACGCTTGATTCCGGCCGGTACCGGGTTTAACGCCTACGAAGACGCTAGCGCCCAAGATGTAGCCTACGATAATCCTGTCTACGACGCAGAGGAACCAGATTTGCAAGAGGATGTAGTGTTGGACGATCGTCGGGCCCGTCGCACTTACACGCTTGACTCTTTGGAGGATGGCGATCGATCGGGACAATTTTCTCGCCCGGATTTCCCTTACCCTATAGATGAAGATTTTGAGGAGGAAGTAGATCCGGAGGAGGATGAAGAATTTGGCTCGCTCGGAGATGACAGCGATCTCAATAGTTTGAGTGATGATGATGACATCGGCTACGATTACGATGAGGATGAAGATTAATCATTTGGGCGATCTTGTCCGATCGATTAACAGCGATAAGTCAGGTTCATATTCGTAGTAAAGACTTGGGTCTTTCTTGTTGATGAAGACTGAAGCCCTCACTACAAACTGTTTTTATTAATGGCAATCGATCGGACACAATCTAACCCGGTTTGGTATTAATTTCCAAATAAAAAGCGCCTTGAAAAGGGCGCTTTTTATTATTGTTAGATCGTGTCTGGTCGATTACCATAACAAAATCGGACTTTAGTCCGCACTACGAACTAATCTTAATTGCGGTCGATCGAGCAGACATAATATATATCAGCCGTCTCCGACTTTTGCTGGGATGAGTTTGGTCGATGCCTGCAGGCTTAGGAGCTATTAGCAGTTGGCGGTAGCGACACGAGAAACAAGCTCATTCCGGAAGCAAAGCCTTGATCCGATCGACAAACTCCTGGTGGTCTACTACGGGTTTTGAGATGTAACCGTCAGCACCGCTCTGATCGAGAAAAGTTTCGCGATCTCCAGCCATAGCGTGAGCAGTTACCAAAATCACCGGCAACGTGGCTGTTTGCGGGTCAGCCTTGAGCATTTGAGTAATCTTGATACCATCAACTGCTTTCCCTTGGTACACGCTGCGTGAAAGAGATACATCCATTAAAATAAGATCGGCCTCTCGGGACTGGGCAATCTGTATCACCTCTTCGACATTTTCCGTATGTTTCACGGCTAAGCCACCCCGCTTAGTCAGAATTTTGGAAAAAACCCGAGCATTAACCAAATCGTCCTCTACAATCAGAACGGTCTTCATAAAACCTCATGGGATGTTTGGAAATTCCCAACTCAAGCGCTGGGGAATGAAAAACGACTCAGCTTGTTTTAACAAGCATCCCAAACAAGGGAGTCAGTTTTTAGTGCTCTGGACTGGGAACGGACAAACCCGCATCAATTCTTCACTAATGCGACGCTTTGTGCTTCGT
>JBOFTL010000379.1:0-7109 GCA_051652045.1 Microcoleus sp.
CGCGCTTGAGTCTTGTCCGTATACAATCATAGGCGGTTGCAGTCGAGAGTGCCGCCGCAACTGATAGAATTTATGCGGGAATCGATAAATTAGCAAGCTCGATCGCAAATCCAAAGTCGCAAACTAGATCGCGTCCGGCAGTATCTGTCATCAAAGGGCGGGGTGAAGCATATGCCTGCCAGCAAGCTACGCCAACGGATACTAAGCCTGAAATTGCAGAGATTATCGCCGGAATGCTTCACCCCTACAAACCTACAAATACATACAACTGATGCTACCGGAAGCTGCGGGTTCACGCGCAGGCTAAATCGAAAATCCTCAAGCGCAAATCCCAAATCGATCGATCGCCTCCATCAAGTGGTAAAATTTCTAACGGCTTATCAAACAGCTAAGTCGAAAATTTCAAATCAAAAATCCCCAATCGATCGCTCCTGAAGCTAAATCGAAAATCTCAAATCGAACATCCCAAATCTAAAATCCCAAACCTAAAATCTAAAATCGATCGAATGGTTACTCGCGTTATTCTCGTCCGTCACGGCAAAAGTACCTACAATCAAGAACGTCGCATTCAAGGCCGCCTCGATAAATCAATTTTGACAGAAGCCGGCCGCACCACTGCCCAAATAGTAGGCGAAACACTCAGCGGTATTGACTTTGATGCCGTTTACTGCAGTCCCCTGCAAAGAGCCAAAGAAACAGCCGAAATCATCTTATCGCAATTGACAAATCCGCCGCAGCTTCAACCAACAGATAAATTGATGGAAATCGATCTGCCACTGTGGGAAGGAATGCTGCGCCAAGATGTCATCGATCGCTTTCCTGAAGTATATCGCGGATGGCAAGAACAACCTCACGAATTTTGCATGAAATTGCCCTCAGATGATGGCGAAATCGAGCACTTTCCGGTATTGGCAATTTTTGATAACGCGCGCAATTTTTGGCAAGAAATTTTAGCGCGCCACAGCAGCGGAGGCACAATTTTAGTCGTAGCCCACAACGGAATTAACCGCTCTTTGATCGCTACAGCCGCTGAAATTACTCCGAATTACTATCAATCTATCCAACAGTCGAATTGCGGCATCAGCGTCATTAATTTTGCACCTTCTCCTGTCGATCCTCCTTTGCAGGGAGGAAAAGAACGGGGGTTTTCCGTTCAGCTAGAGTCACTGAATTTAACTTCTCACGTTCAAGAAGTTTTTCCCAAGCCGAGGGACGGACACAAAGGGCCGCGTTTGCTGCTAGTGCGTCACGGCGAAACTGATTGGAATCGGGCGGGAAAATTTCAGGGACAAATTGACGTGCCGTTAAATGATAACGGTAGGGAACAAGCTCAAAAGGCAGCAGAATTTCTAAAGGATGTGAAGTTGGATTTTGCGATTAGCAGTTCGATGCTGCGCCCGAAGGAAACTGCGGAAATAATTCTCAAATATCACGAGAGTTTGCAATTGGAACTCCGCGACGGTTTGAGAGAAATCAGTCACGGATTGTGGGAAGGTAAGTTTGAGTCGGAAATAGAAGAATTATATCCGGGTTTGCTGCACGAATGGAAAACAAATCCAGAAACAGTGCAGATGCCGGAAGGAGAAAATTTGCAGCAAGTTTGGCAGCGGGCGATCGCGGACTGGCAAGCAATAGTAAAATCTGTTTCAGGAACTGGAATTGTTGTCGCTCACGATGCCATTAATAAAGCAATTCTCTGTCATTTGTTCGGTTTAGAACCGCAGCATTTCTGGAAATTCAAACAGGGAAATGGGGCAGTTAGCGTCATCGATTACCCGCAAGGCCCCGATGGCTTGCCGGTGTTGCAGGCAATGAACGTAACAACTCATTTAAGTGGTGGCGTGTTTGATAAAACAGCAGCAGGAGCACTTTAATTAGTTGACAATTGACAGTTGACAATTGACAGTTGACAGTTTATAGTCGATAGTCGCTCCTCACACAATATTTATAAATACAGCATTTTTCAGGAAGCGTGAGGTATCCAGAGATCGCAGGTAGGGACACGGCACTGCCGTGTCCTTGCTCCCGTGTTCTTGTGGGGATCGAGGGAAGGGCGTACTTCATTCTGGGTTAAATTTACTGTAATTATTATTGCAGGGGCGGTTTCACCAAGAGCGCTAATAAAAATCAGAGATTCGATTTCCCCCAACTCGATATCGTACTTAATTAATCGTCATTCATCAGTTATAAATCATCAGCCATTAGTTATTAATTTATAATTGAATCATGGGAAATCGATCGCACTCAATAGAAAAACTTCATCTATAATCCATAATCCATAATCCCTCATCCTTCTTCCCTCATACTTCTTCCCTCATACTTCTTCCCTCATCCTTCTTCCTTCTTCCCTCATCCTTCTTCCTTCTTCCTTCTTCCTTCTTCCTTCTTCCCTCATCCTTCTTCCTTCTTCCTTCTTCCTTCTTCCTTCATCTTATGAATTGCGAATTGCTGCAAAATGTACGGGTGCTAGATCCAGTTTCTAAGAGCGATCGAATCGCTGATATTCTAATTTCTGAAGGTAAAATCGCAGCAATTGAGTCAAAAATTGCCGAGATTCCAGCAGCCGCGCAAGTGCGGGATTGCCGGGGGCTGATTTTGGGGCCTGGATTGGTGGATATTTACAGTCACAGCGGGGAACCGGGTTTTGAGGATCGAGAAACCCTGGAATCTTTGCTGCTGGCTGCTGCGGCTGGGGGCTTTACGCGAGTGACAGTTTTACCCGATACATACCCACCCCTCGACAATTTGGCAGGTTTGGCTTTGTTGCAACAACATACCCGCAATTTTGCGCCCTCACTGCCCCGCTTGTATTTCTGGGGCGCGCTGACAGAGGGCGTTAAAGGGCAGCAGATGACCGAATTGGGTGAATTGGCTGGGGGGGGTACGATCGCCGGGTTTGCCGACGGTTTGCCGCTGTCTAATCCATCTCTGGTGCGACGTTTGTTGGAGTATACCAAGCCTTTGAACAAGCCAGTTGCTTTGTGGCCGTGCGATCGAACTTTGGCAGGCAATGGCGTGGCGAGGGAGGGTGCGATGTCGGTACGCTTGGGCTTGCCGGGAATTCCGGCTTGTGCGGAAACTGCGGCTTTAGCGGCTTTGTTGGAGTTGGTGGAATTTGTCGGGACACCAATACATATCATGCGAGTTTCTTGCGCCCGCAGCGTGGAGTTAATTCGCGATGCGAAGGCCCGAGATTTGCCGGTAAGTGCCAGCGTTACTTGGATGCACTTGCTGCTTGATGTCAGGGCAATTTCGGGAAATTCCCCGGATGCAATTGAGGGAAAAACAGGTTTTTCTGCTGCATTTCCCTACGATCCGAATTTGCGTTTGGAACCGCCTTTGGGAAATTTTGACGATCGATTAGCGTTGATTCAAGCTGTGAAAGATGGAGTTATAGATGCGATCGCGATCGACCACAATCCTTTTACTTATGAAGAGAAAACAGTAGCTTTTGCTGACGCTCCTACGGGGGCGATCGGCTTAGAATTAGCTTTATCTTTATTGTGGCATAATTTAGTAGAAACAGGCAAATTTTCTGCTGCGGAACTGTGGCGAGCTTTGAGTGCTAGTCCCGCCGTTTGCCTCGGACAAAAACCCCCTACGGTTGCACCGGGAGTGCCTGCTGAGTTAACTTTATTTGACCCGCAATTAACTTGGAATGTCGATCGGTATAATTTGAAATCGCGATCGACAAATACGCCTTGGTTGGGACAGCAATTAACAGGAAAAGTCGTGCAAACTTGGGTTAATTGAGAGTTGATGGTTGAGAGTTGAGAGTTAAGAGTTGAGAGTTGTAGTGCGAGCGTCCCCGCTCGCGATCGATTGATAGTCGATCGTTGATAGTTGATAGTTGATAGTCAATCGTTGACATTAGAAGTTCGATCGGACATTTTTAGCATCTCCAAATTTACAACATTTTCAGGTAAGTGAGGGACGCCAAAAATTGCGGGTAGGGACACGGCATTGCCGTATCCTTGGGGGACGATCCGATAAACAAACCTGCATCATAAAGGGTGCAATCTGCTGTATTTAATCCTCCAGCCAACTGAAGATTTGACCGACGGTAAACTCAAGGGAATTGGCGAAATCTGGAACGGGAATTCTATCTTGGGATTGTTCAAAAATAGCGATCGTGCGATCGCTTCGGTACACAAAAATCAATTCTTCATTGGGGTCAATCAGCCAACCCATTTGAGTATTGTAATTCAAGCAATGTAAGATATTGCGAATGACTTTGGTTTGGTTCCGATCGGGAGAAAGGATTTCGATCGTCCAGTCAGGGGCAACGAGAACTCGATCGGCGACTTTTCCGCTGTTGTCGCGGGGAATTCTTTCCCAGGTAAAAACAGCAACATCCGGGACGATCGATCGTCCTCCAAACGTGCAGCGGAGTTCTGGAAAAGCACGGGCAATTCGTTCTTGTCTGAGAACTTGGTTAACAGCAGGAACAAAGTCTCCCTGAAGGGCACTGTGCTTTCCTTGGGGCATTGGTTTTTGAATAATTTGACCGTCGATAAACTCGCTGGCGGGTTTGGTTTCCGGCAGTTGGAGAAATTCTTCGAGGGTGATAGGTTTGGAAATGGTTTGAACCATAACTCTTGCTCCACCCTTAACAAGGGCGGCTGGGGGGGATCTTAATCATTGTAAACGATCGCCCTCGATCGCTAACATTTCGGCTGACAGTTCGATCGAACTTTATATTAATTACACAAAACCCAGAGAAATATAAAGAATTGTGAGAGTTCAACCTCGATCGCTGACAATTCGATCGATCCCTGTTAATTTCCTAGTATTTAAAAGTTTAGGGTGCCATCCGCTACGAGATAAAAATACGGTCGATCGAACTCACATCGGCTCGATTTTTGCACCTCAAAAACCAGTAATTCTACCCAAAGCACCAACAGATGAACGCCCTAACTCAATTTAACAAAAAAAATCTCTTTGTGGATTCCAATAGCAAAAAGCAAACGGAAATTGTCATCCTCGACCCTACAATACCCGACAGCAGCTACATAGCGATCGGCATCAAACCAAACACAAAAACCTACGTCCTCAAAAACCAGCCCGATGCCGTAGAACAAATTACCAAAATATTAGCTAAACATACAAATATCGAAGCCCTCCACATCATCACCCACGGTAGCCCCGGCACTCTTTATCTAGGAAAAACAGAACTCAATAACAGCAATATCGAAAACTACAGCCAAAAGTTGCAACAGTGGCAAAACAGTTTCAATTCCAACGCCAGCATCATCTTGTATGGATGTAACGTAGCAGCCGGGAAATCCGGTCATCAATTCCTGACTCAACTGAACCAACTCACAGGCGCAAACATCGCCGCCAACTCCCAACCTACAGGTAACTGCGAACTCGGAGGGACTTGGGACATCGCCCAACAAATTCCCCCATCCCCCGAAAAGCCCAAACTTGCTCTGACAGAAATCACTCTCAAAACCTACAGTGGCGTACTAGGCTTCGCCCCAAAAGTAGACTTCCCAACAGGAACTTCCCCCACCTCCGTCAGCATCGGCGACATCAACGGCGATGGAAAACCAGACTTAGCTTTGTCGAACCAGTTCAGCGATAATGTTTCCATTCTCCTCAACACCACCGCCACCGGAGCCACCACCCCCACTTTCGCCACCAAAGTAGACTTCACAACTGGCTCTCGCCCCTTATTCGTTAGTATCGGCGACATCAACGGCGACGGGAAACCTGACTTAGCAACGCCGAACGTCAACGTCGGCAATGTCTCCATCCTGCTCAACACCACCACAGGAGCTACCACTCCCTCTTTTGCCACCCAAGTTACTTTCCCTACTGGCCCTGGCCCGAGAACTGTCAGCATCGGCGACTTAAACGCTGACGGGAAACCTGACTTAGCTGTGGCGAATTACGACAGCAACAACGTCTCCATCCTGTTCAACACCACCGCCACCGGAGCCACCACCCCTACCTTTGCCCCCCAAGTTCTCTTCGGTACTGGCAATCGCCCCTATTTCGTCAGCATCGGCGACTTAAATGCTGACGGGAAACCTGACTTAGCTGTGGCTAACATCGGCAGCAGCAACGTCTCCATCCTGCTCAACACCGCTACCACGGGAGCCGCTACTCCCTCTTTTAGCTCCCAAGTTCCCTTCGCTACTGGCAGTAATGCCTTCTCTGTCAGTATCGACGACTTAAATGCTGACGGGAAACCTGACTTAGCTGTGGCTAACATCGGCAGCAACAACGTCTCTATTCTGCTCAACAGCACCGCCACCGGAGCCATTACTCCCACTTTCGCTTCCCAAGTCACCTTCCCTGCTGGCAATCGCCCCGCTTTCGTCAGGAGTGGTGATTTCAACGGCGACGGGAAACCCGACTTAGCTTTGTCGAATGAAAATGACAACAACGTTTCCATCCTAGTCAATACTACTCCCACAGGAGCGACCACCCCGTCTTTTGCCCCCCAAGTTACCTTCCCTACCGGCACTTACCCTTACTCACTCAACATCAGCGATATCAACAGTGACGGGAAACCTGACTTAGCTGTACCAAATGGTAGCAGCAACACCGTCTCCATCTTTCTCAACACCACCTTCAAAGTTACCTCTGTCACCGCCACTACTCCCGATGGCACCTACGGCGTCGGTGCCACCATTGCCATCACCGTCACCTTCGATGCCCCTGTTACCGTTACCGGCACGCCCCAACTGCAACTAGAAACCGGTACAACCGACAAATTTGCCAACTACGCCTCTGGTAGCGGAACTACAGCCCTCACCTTCAACTATGTAGTCCAACCAGGAGACACCTCCGCCGACTTAGAATATCTCGCCACAAATTCCCTCACCCTCAACGGCGGGACAATTAAAGATAACCTGACAGTCGATGCCATCTTAACCCTCCCCACTACCGCCTCAGCACAATCTTTAGGCGGCAGCAAAGCCATAGTTATCGACACTCTTGCACCGAATGTTGCCTTAACATCCACTTCACCACCAACAGTAACTGGTTTATTTAACGTCACTGCCACTTTCAACGAAGATGTCTTTGAATTTGGTAAGACCGACCTCACCGTTGCCAATTCTACTGTCAGCAACTTTGTGAAAGTTGATGCCAAAACC
>JBOFTL010000380.1:0-3084 GCA_051652045.1 Microcoleus sp.
CAATTTGCCAACACTTACTCAGGAGGGGAAGCAAGAAAATTTGCCGATTATCATCGGCGCGCATTATGATAGTGTGCCGGGAACGCCTGGGGCAGATGATAATGCTACGGGTGTGGCTGTTTTGCTGGAATTGGCGGCAGAATTCGCATCTAAACCTGTAAAGTATCCGCTGCAATTAGTTGCCTTCGATCTGGAAGAAACTGGTTATTTTGGCAGCACGCATCATGCAGCTAAATACAAGCAACAGCAGCAGTCAATTCGATTGATGATTTCTTTGGAAATGTTGGGTTATTGCGATCGCACTCCTAATTCCCAAAGATATCCGGCAGGGTTGCAATATTTCTATCCAAATAGCGGTAATTTTATTGCTTTAATCGGCAATTTACGAACGATTCCAGATATGATTAATTTGAGCAGAAATATTCGCAAATCCGGTCAGCCTTGCGAGTGGCTGCCGGTGCCGAATCGCGGTTTAATTGTGCCGGATACTCGCAGAAGCGATCACGTTCCTTTTTGGGATAACGGTTATCCGGCGATGATGGTGACGGATACGGCTAATATGCGAAATCCGCACTACCATCAAGCTAGCGATACAATTGAAACTTTGGATTTGGATTTTTTGACAGGTGTTTGTCGGGGGCTGATTCAGGCTATTCGATATTTGTAAATCTAGTTTTTATCCAAGTCTAGATCCCCTAAATTCCCCTTCTTAAGTAGGGTAAATTTATGGTCTGTAGATAAAATTAGCGGTCAAATCTCTGAAAGGCTTATTGAAACAGGTGCAAGATGTAAGTTAAAATTAACTCAAACAAGAGGATTGCTCAAGCATCTTCCCAAAAGTTTAAAAAATAACAGGTAGGGCAGGACAGGATGGTAGAAATAAAAAAGTTTTATCAAGCCAGTGAAGCGAATCGGGCTGTTTTTGGCAAGATTGATTTTGCTCGACGAAACCGAGGTGCTGCCGATCTTGGCTAATTGAGGAACGATCGACTATTATTCAAGTTAAGATTGCCTGAAGAAGTACGCGGAAAAGTCTATGATGAAGCTGTATCACACGGAACTGTCAGGAAATTGCCACAAAGTCAGACTGATGCTTTCATTGCTTGAAATCAAGCACGATCGAGTATTAGTCGATCTAACAAGTGGCGAGCAGAAATCTGCTGATTTTATCAAGCTCAATCCCCTCGGGCAGGTTCCTTTCCTGATTGATGAAGACACTAAAATTCGAGATTCCCAAGCCATTTTGGTATACCTAGCACGAAAGTACGATCGGGAAGACTGGCTGCCATTAAAAGCAGATGCAATGGCAAAAGTGATGCAGTGGTTGTCATTTGCAGCCAATGAAATCAATTCGAGCTTATTTATTGCGCGATTGCATTTCCGCTTTGGCATGGATTTTGATTGGGAAACGGCTCAACAAAAAGGCAAGCAAATACTTCAAATAATGGATGACCATTTACAAGAAAGAAATTGGTTAGAATGCGATCGCCCTACCATTGCAGATATTGCTTGCTATCCTTATGTAGGACTTGCTCCTGAAGGTAAAGTTTCTTTGGAAGCATACCCGAATGTGCTGGCTTGGATCGATCGAATCAAACAACTATCCGGTTACGAAGGAATGCCGGGACTTGAGTAAAAGTTGGTTATTTGCTGCTAGTATAGCAGTAGCGGTAAGGTGCGCACTGCGCACCCTACATCAGCGAGTGCGATCGTAGTTCTGCTGAGTAAAAGTTGCTAATTGGGAATTGGGAATTGGGAATTGGGAATTGGTAGTAAGTAACAAAAAAACTATCCGTGTATCCGTGTCATCCGTGTCGTGCTGTTGGTTTTTGGTAATTTGTACTCGATCGATAGTATACCTCACGTTCCGAAAAGAACTGTTACAGGATCTCAATACTTTATGATGTCATTTCATGCTGGAGAAATTACCGTTCAAACTCGTGCGGGAGTGCGAGAAGAGGCCGCGCAACTTGGCAGAGTTATCAGCAACACGATTCAGCCTGCTGCTTTAGAGTTTCTGCGCGCCCAGCAGATTGCTATTACCAGTAGCATCGCAGCAGATGGCACGATTTGGGTATCTTTGCTGACAGGTTTACCGGGCTTTATTCGGGCATTAGATGAGTCTACAATTGAGATCGATTTATTGACTCAAACTACTAGCACTGATGAAGGTGTCATCCCAAATCAGTTAATTAATTTGCTGCATAAAAACTTGGATAGTAATTCTCAAATTGGCTTGCTGGCGATCGACTTCTCGAATCGCAGGCGGTTGAGATTGAACGGCCATGTTACAATACAACAACCAGAAAAACTGCAGGTTCAGATTCACCAGTCATTTTTTAACTGTCCTAAATACATTCAGACTCGTTTTTTAGAAACAAGTTCGATCGCACCGCTACAAAGCGAATCTCATACCAGAAATACTTTGAATTCAGCAGATAAAAGCTGGATCGATCGATCTGATACCTTTTTTATTGCTAGCGCCCATCCTGAGTATGGTGCAGATGCTTCTCATCGAGGAGGATATCCAGGATTCGTGCGCGCGATCGATTCCCATAGGCTACTTTTTCCCGATTATTCGGGTAATAATATGTTTCAAACTCTTGGTAATTTAGCTGTAAATTCCCAAGCTGGATTGCTGTTTATTGATTTCGATCGGGGACATACATTGCAATTAACTGGACGGGCAGCAATCCTGTGGGATGCAGAACAGTTGGCGAATTTTACGGGCGCGCAACGGCTAATTGAATTTACTATCGATCGGGTAATTGAAACCAGAAATGCTACACATCTCCGCTGGAAATTTGGCGAGTATTCTCCTGCAAATCCTGCCTAAAAAAACTCCTTATACCAGATCCGATTTACTTATCTCACTGATTGTATGGTATGGTGCGTCACTCGATAATAGTTGCCCGCAGCCTTAATTAATCGTAGTTCTATGTTCGCGGGTAATGGATGTCGCGTTTAGCCACTCATCCATTACCGATTATTATACCAGTTCTCTAAAAGTCTGCTACAATCTTTGACCCCCCCTAACCCCACGCCAGTTGCTACAACGGGGGGGACCCCCGCAACGCACTGGCT
>JBOFTL010000381.1:0-2613 GCA_051652045.1 Microcoleus sp.
CTGGAGCAGTTGTCGTTTCACAAAAACCTGCTTATACCTCAATGGTACTGTGTTATCGGAATGAAATCATTTTCACCGATTGCAGTATTCGAGATTATTGGGATGAGCAAAACTCTCTGACGGTCGATCGCGATCTTAATGCCGCGATTAATCTAAAGAGACTTGGGTTGGACATTTTCCCAAGTATAAAACGCCGTAACGGGAATCTTTCTGTAGTCGGAACTATGGATCACAGTACCGTGAAGGAAATTTTGTATACCCTTCATCGGGCTGCAAAGATGCCCGCGTCATAGCGTACTCGCTTGACGTGGGAGTATGTCACTTCGGTATGCAATGATTTCAACTCCAAATTTTCCTCAACCAATTGCGCGTAGCCGCCCACAAAGCCAGCAACTTATTCACAAAGCTTTGCCAAATATGAGTTTTTTTTACCTCAGAAATCTCCTCTATTTCTACAGGCAGCGGCGGCATATCAACTACTTCATAAAGCGGATATTCGCCACTCTTGCCGGGAATTTCAACTAATACGCGCCTGTTGACGATCGCCAGTTCCTTAACCTCTTGATAAGTCTCCTCGGAAATCAAGAAATTTGTTCCCACTTTCTTATTAGCAGATTCGATGCGGCTGGCTAAATTCACCGCATCTCCGATCGCCGTTACTGTCTGACTTTGAGTGGCACCCAAATTTCCCACCACCGCCAACCCGCAGTGAACGCCGATTCCAATGCGCAAGCGGTGGCTGTATAAAGTTTCAAAATAAGGATTTAATTTCTCTATTTCCTCCAGCATCTCGACTCCCGCCCTTACTGCTTGTGCCGCTGCTTTGTCGGGATTTTCTAGCCCAAACAACGCCATGAAACCGTCGCCCATGTAATTGTTAATTATCCCGCCGTTGCGGTTGATAACATAACCCATTTTTTGGAAGTAGCGGTTTAAAACATAAATTACATCGTAGGGCAGCAGTGATTCGGCAAAAGGGGTAAATCCTCGAATATCGGAAAACAAAATGGCAATTTTTTTCTCTTTGCCGACAGGATTGACAGTTGACTTTCCCGCCATTTGATTGTTAAATGTTTCTAAATCTTCAGAATCGATCGCCAGTCTCCGCAAAGTTACTTTTCCACCTGCAATCTGCGTCTGACAGGCCAGTCTAATTTCGGGTTCTAAGTGCAATTTTCTAGCTAATTCTACTTCTGGGGAAGTGCGGGGCGAGCAAAATTCCAAACCTTCGACAATTAATACCCGGCAAGTCGAACACCGGGCGCTACCACCGCAGGCGTGGGTGTGGGGAATGCCGGAACGCAGCGATGCTTCAAGAATGATATCGTCATCGTCGATCTCGATCGCGCGATCGTCAGGCAAATAATGAATGTGTGGCATGGCAGAAGGAAGAAGGAAGAAGGAAGAAGGCAGAAGGCAGAAGGAAGAGGGAAGAGGGAAGAAGCCCCTGATTTAACTACTATATGTACAAATTTGGATTTGGTATCGTTTTGCACCGTCGCCCAATCCCCAATCCCCAATCCCCAATCCCCCATCCAAAATCCAAAATCTAAAATCTAAAATCTAAAATAGATTTAGCACTCAGACCCAGAGAGTGCTAAATTTTTTAGTGGAAGCGACAGGACACAACATATGGTCAAAATAGTTTCATTCAGCGATAAATCTCGGCGGGCCCTGGAACGGGGTGTCAATCAACTCGCCGATGCCGTGCGCATCACCTTGGGTCCGAAAGGCCGCAACGTCCTTTTGGAAAAGAAATACGGTGCTCCCCAAATCGTCAATGACGGCATCACCGTGGCGCGGGACATCGAACTTGAAGACCCCTTGGAAAATACCGGCGCTCGCTTAATCCAAGAAGTCGCTGCTAAAACTAAAGATATCGCAGGCGACGGCACCACAACCGCCACAGTTTTAGCTCAAGCCCTAATCCGCGAAGGCATGAAGAATGTCGCAGCCGGGGCAAATCCAGTAGCCCTGCGCCGGGGCATCGACAAGACTATAGCTCATCTGGTCGCGGAAATTGAGAAAATGGCTAAGCCGGTGGAAGGTGCAGCCATCGCTCAAGTTGCTACTGTCTCCGCCGGTAATGACGAAGAAGTGGGCGACATGATTTTCCAAGCAATGGAAAAAGTTACTAAAGACGGCGTGATTACTGTGGAAGAGTCGAAATCTCTGTCTACAGAATTGGAAGTTGTCGAAGGAATGCAGTACGATCGCGGTTATCTTTCCCCGTACTTTGTCACCAACCCCGATCGCATGGAAACCGAGTTCGAGGGAGCTCGCATCCTGATTACTGACAAAAAAATTAACGTCATTCAAGAACTAATTCCCGTTCTCGAAAAAATCGCCCGCACCGGTCAACCGCTGCTGATTATCGCCGAGGATATTGAAGGTGAAGCTTTGGCAACTCTGGTAGTTAACAAAGCCCGCGGCGTGTTGAACGTGGCAGCTACCAAAGCCCCCGGATTTGGCGAGCGCCGCAAAGCTATGCTGGAAGATATCGCGATTCTCACTGGCGGCCAATTGATTTCCGAAGAAGTCGGACTCAGCATCGATACTGCAACTCTGGAAATGCTGGGTACTGCCCGCAAAATTACGATCGACAAAGAACAT
>JBOFTL010000382.1:0-7472 GCA_051652045.1 Microcoleus sp.
TGAATCAAGAGTTGGTTCGGATCCTCATCCACCCGTCCCCTGCTTAAATCTACAATTATTAGATTGCTTACGGGTGGAATCACAGCCTCACGCGACTCTCATCCCACACTAACCGAGGCGGTATAGTGTGGGGATTCCCATCTGTTTAGCTAAATCGATCGATCGAGTATTGTTAATGATTGCTATATTGATTGCTACAGTGCGATCGAGTTCCATTCCCTAAACTTCGCAACTCGAATTTCGATCCCCCTAAATCTCCCTTAAGAAGGGGGACTTTGAGTGCTTGAACTCTTGCATTTTTATCCGAATCTCGCTCTTACTCTTGCTCCCCCCTTCTTAAGGGGGGCTGGGGGGGATCGAATCATCAAACTTAAATTGTAGGTTGGGTTGAGGCACGAAACCCAACATTTTTCTGCAATTTGTTGGGTGATGCTTTTCCGCTATCTGCAATTTTTTGGGTGATACTTTTCCAAAATTTGTTGGGTTGCGCTGCGCTTAACCCAACCTACAGAAGAGGTTTTTGTAGGGGCGGTGCTCCCGTGCCGCCCTGGAATGTATCTAACCCAATTCCATAAATTTAGCCACAGTATTTACATCTTTATCGCCCCTTCCCGAACAGTTAAGCACGATGCGCGGACTGCCTGTTAATTGCGGGCAAAGAACCTCCAAATAAGCGATCGCGTGAGCGGTTTCTAAAGCCGGAATAATCCCCTCTAACAGCGAAAGTCTTTGAAAAGCCGCCAAGGCTTCTTTATCAGTAACGCCGTAATATTCAGCCCTACCGATATCCTTTAAATAACTGTGTTCCGGCCCCACACCCGGATAATCCAAACCCGCACTAATCGAATGCGGCTCGATAACTTGACCTTCACTATCTTGCAGCAAATAACTCATCGCCCCGTGCAAAACTCCGACACTTCCCTTAGTTAAAGTCGCAGCGTGTTTCTCCGTATCCACACCTTCGCCGGCCGCTTCCACGCCGATCAATCTAACAGTTTCCTCACCGACAAACTCGTGGAAAAGACCCATTGCATTAGAACCGCCGCCGACGCAAGCTAATAAGATATTCGGCAAACCGCCCCATTTTTCCTGACATTGAACGCGGGTTTCTTGGCCGATAATTGCATGAAAATCGCGCACCAACATCGGGTAAGGATGCGGCCCCGCAACGGAACCGAGAATGTAATGAGTTGTCTCGACATTTGTCACCCAATCGCGAATCGCTTCGGAAGTTGCATCTTTAAGAGTTCCCGTACCTGCAGCTACCGGCCGCACTTCGGCACCCATCAAACGCATTCTAAATACATTTAAAGCCTGCCTTTCCATGTCGTGAACGCCCATGTAAACCACGCATTCAATACCGAAACGCGCGCAAACTGTGGCGGTAGCAACGCCGTGTTGGCCGGCACCAGTTTCAGCAATAATTCGCTGTTTGCCCATGCGTTTTGCGAGCAATGCTTGAGCTAAAGCGTTGTTAATTTTGTGAGCTCCAGTGTGGTTTAAATCTTCGCGTTTGAGGTATATTTGCGGGCCGGTGCCGTCGGGTTTTGCGTAGTGTTCCGTGAGGCGTTCGGCGAAATACAACGGGCTGGGGCGGCCGACATAATCTTTGAGTAATTGTTGGAGTTGCTGTTGAAATTCCGGTTCGCTGCGGTATTTGTGAAAAGCGGCTTCGAGCTCGAACAAAGCGGGCATGAGTGTTTCGGGGACGTATTTGCCGCCGAATTTGCCAAATCTGCCGAGGGAGTCGGGACGTTGGGCAGCGGTTTCTGCTGTGAGATTCAGGGGTGTAACTGTCACGGATTTTGGGGGGATAATGGGACAAATTTTATTATATCGAGTGGATGGGGCGATTTTAGATTTTGGATTTTAGATTTTGGATTGGCAATTGCTGAATAGGTTTAGTTGCAATGCTTTCGGTTTCGATCGAGCGCTCGTCTTCCACCAGTTTAAGAAGCTCATTTGCTTTCTCCTGATGTTTTGTTAGATCGCATTTATGCTAAAGTTTTGTATATAGCAATCCTCGCAGGGAGTCATAAATTTTTTACCCCACCCCAACCCTCCCCTTAGTAAGGGGAGGGAGTAAGAATTTCACAAATGATTTCGGTCAAAAAATGAGTGGATTATTTGGTATCCTAGAAAAGATTAAAACTAGACCGGGGATGTACATTGGGAAAGCTTCGGTGAGCGATTTGTTTGTATTTTTGGCTGGCTATAAAGCGGCGAGGCGGGAATTGGGGATTGAGCCCACAGTACAAGAAAATGAATTTTATGGAGAGTTTCAGACTTGGTTGCAAAAACGATTTCAGCTACAGTCTGTGAATTCTTGGGCGAAAATTATTATGCTTTATTCAGTGGACGAAAAAGAGGGATTTGAGTGTTTTTTTCAGTTGCTGGATGAGTTTTGGTGGCGGAATGAAAATTTACAGGTTGATGAGATTGATGTTAAATCAGAACAGACGATCGAACCTAAAAGCGATATTTCCAGCAGAGTTTTGCGGGCAGACCCAACTGTATTTGAAATTTCTGAATTTTCTGGAAAATCCATAATGAATACCTAATTCCTTATATCTTATTTTACACAAATTTTTGCAGCTTTTAAATCGCCTTTCCAGAACTTACGCTCTGACTTTATCTTTCGGGTGCGCAGCCTGCATCTTATTGCGATCGATCGTATTTTTAACTATTTTGGCGTAAGTTCTTCTTTGAGAGCAAGGAACAAATCGGCAAGTGCCGAAAGCAAGTTTTAGCGCAAGATTTAGGGAATAATATAGGCGATCGAGATGTTTTGCTGCGATCGACCTGACATTATGATATGATATGATATCAAGTAATCTCATTCTTGTTAATACGGTCGATCGACCGATTGCCAAGTTCTATTTACCCAGAAAATTTGGTAGTTAAAAACTTAAAAGCTCAACATCCCAAACTACTATGAGTACATCAAAACGCAAAGATTCCCAACCCAACAACCCATCAGGAAAACGAGTTGTTTACTCGGAGTTTGGCAACCACGAAAACTCAGCAGCCCTCGAACGCGGAACTCCAGAAATTCCCCCAAATCAACAAAATTTAAAAATACAAGCATCCCGCAAAGGACGCGGCGGCAAAACCGTTACTGTCATCAGCGGCTTTCAAGAAAAACCCGAAACTTTAACAGCTTTAGCCAAGCAGCTAAAAGCTCAATGCGGCACGGGCGGTACGGTGAAAGATAATGAAATTGAAATTCAAGGCGAACACAAGCAAAAGTTACTCGAACTTCTGACAAAATTGGGTTATAAAGCTAAAATTAGCGGAGGCTAATCTCAATTCTAAGTTGGCAGTCAGAATTTGAGTTTTTGGGGTTGGCGCATATATACCAAAGAAACCGGGTTTTTTATCAAATCTGTCGGTGAAAACCCCAGATATTCGCAAAAAACCCGGTTTCTAGGCCCCCGTACCTAAGTTCTATCCTTTTGATTTAGGAATAAGTAAGAAAGGACTGAAGTCCTTACTACGAACAAACAACTTATTCCCTATTGACTGTGAGACAAACAAATAATTCATCCGTGTATCCGTGTCAAAATCCGTGTCGTGCTTTCCTTCTTCCTTCATTTTATGTATACTAGACCCTTAGCCCGTTTGATCGAACAATTGCAGCGCTTGCCCGGAGTCGGGCCGAAAACAGCCCAGCGTTTAGCATTACATATTTTGAAGCGATCGGACGAAGAAGTACAAGCTTTAGCTCAATCTTTAATCGACGCGAAACAGCAAGTAGGTTTGTGTCAGGTATGCTATCACTTATCGGCCGAACCGGTTTGTGACATTTGCCGCAATCCCAATCGCGATAATGATACCATTTGTATAGTATCAGAATCCCGCGATGTTATAGCTTTAGAAAAAACGCGAGAATATCACGGCAAATATCACGTTATCGGCGGCGTTATCTCTCCAATGGATGGAATTGGGCCGGAACAATTGAACATTCAACCTTTAGTCAGGCGCGTCAGCCAGCAAAGAATTAAAGAAGTAATTATTGCCATCAGTCCGAGTGTGGAAGGCGAAACTACTACACTTTATATCGGTAGATTGTTAAAACCTTTTACGCGGGTGACGCGCATCGCTTTTGGCTTGCCGATGGGCGGAGATTTGGAATATGCAGATGAGGTTACACTCGCTCGAGCTTTGGAAGGCAGGAGAGAATTAGAGTAATTAATAACTACGGAATTAGATTGCATTCAAACATTCTATTCGCGATCGGCCCGGCAACGCGATTGATAAATTTCTGTCGCATCTCGGGATTTTTCCGCAACATTTCGATCGCCTTTTTCTGAAGGGCAGCATCTTTGCCATTCGATTGCGAATTGCTGCCCGATCCGGGTTTCATTTGGGCAATTTCTTCGCAGGAAGCGGTTTGATATTTATTAATAACCAGGTTGGCAGCCACATCTAATAAAGCTTCATTGCTTGCCAATTGTTCGCAGGAAGTTACCGCAATCGAGACAGAAATTAAAGACACCAGTCCCAGATAATGTTTTTTCATAAATTACTCCTCAACTTGCTGAAAAACTACTAAGGAATGATGTTGCAATCAAACATTTTATTAGCGATCGGAGGTGCCACGCGATTGATAAATTTCTGACGAATTTCAGGATTATTTCGCAAGAATTCGATCGCTTTTGCTTGAGCTATCGCTTCGGGGCTGCCACTTGCTGCCGTATTTTTCCCGGACTTAGGTTGCATTTGAGATAACTCTTCGCAAGACGCATTTTGGTATTTCTCGATCGCCAATTTGCTTGCTGCCTCTAACAAAGCTTCTGGATTTGGTACAGCCAGTTTTTCACTCGGTAATACTGGTTGTTTTTTCGGTGTTTGGTTTGGCACAGGAGGCGGAGACTCCGGCGGCGGCAGAGGAGGAGGCAAAGGCTGTAATAAAACTCTCTCACTAATCGCACCTACTATTGCGATCGATGTCAGAAATGTTAGAATTAGATGGGACTTTTTCATAAAATTTTGCTCCATCAATGAATAGCTCGCGATCGATCGACCTGCACGAGCGATCGGCAATTGTCATCCAGTTTTCATTATTCTCTATGCTCTTAACTAATTAACCAATAATTCATAATTCTTAATTTCTGAAACCATCGATTCGATCGATTTTCCATCTTCATTTTTATCTCTTCCTTCTTCCCTCTTCCTTCTTCTCTCTTCTCTCTTCCTTCTTCCTTCTTCCTTCTTCCTTCTCCAGTGTCCCAGATCGCAAAGTAGCTACGATCGCGCTCACTGTCATAAAATGTAAAATCATGTCAAATTAAGTAAGAAGTTTTAAAGTAGCCCTAGCTATATCCCTCGACAGCTATGACAGCAAAACTAAGAGCGACGAAAGCAGGAGAAATGGAGACAGACTGGCAGTTGCAGGACGATCGAGAACTGATTCTCAACCAAGTAGACAACGCGATCGCTCTATTTGACTCGTCGGGTCGCTTAGTTTTGTTTAACAAAAAATTGGCTCAAACTTGGGGATTGCAATCAGAATGGCTGGCAACCAAGCCCAATTGCGACCTGCTGTTTGTAGAAATTGTAGCTCGCGGCTACTGGTCAGCTCAACAGTGCGAACAATTTAAGGAAGCACTGCAAAAAGCTCAAAGCGAAAGTTTATCCTTTTATTTCGAGCAATCAAACGGAATTTGTTTGGAAGTTTACACCGCCATCACTACCAACGGCGGGCGGTTGTTTACCTTTAGAGACGTGACGATCCACCAGCGTTCTCAAGCTAGTTTAAATGCTGAAGTCAGGCGGCTGAGATTTCTGTTAGGTTTAACAGAACGACTGCAAACCTCTGACAGTTTGCAAGAAATAGGTCGGTTTGCCCTCACCTATCTCGTAGAGGCAATGAATGCAGCCTTCGGAGATGTGAAAGTGATCGGCGGCGAAGGGACTAACAGGCAAGCAGGGGCAATCTCGAACCATATTTCCACACAATTTATCGCTAGTTACGGGCAACCTGTAGCCGATGAAATGCAAGAAGTGCTCGATCGAGGCATCTCTTACGGTGAGGGTCTGCTGTGGCAAGTAGTGGAAAGTGGCAAACCTTTGTTTGTCGAAGATTACGCCAATCACCCGAAAGCAGTACCGGGATTTCGGCACCCAGGTATCGGACAGTTGGGCATTTTTCCGATCGCAGCTAACAACGGCACAATTATCGGAGTGCTGACCCTGGAATCGCGCAACCTTCAAAAACTGCAAGAATCCCAGCAGCAAGAAGTGCTGTTAGCTGCTTGCCGAACTCTTGGGGCCGCGATCGAACGCGCCCAGGCTCAAGAAAGCCTCCGCCGAGCGAACGAACAATTAGAACATTCTTCTCAGTTGAAATCCGAGTTTTTGGCTTCCATGTCTCACGAATTGCGGACGCCTCTCAACAGCATTCTCGGATTTTCTGACTTGCTGTTGCGACAGCAATTAACTGACCGCCAAATCAACTACGTGGAACTGATCGAAAAAAGCGGCCAGCACTTGTTACAGCTAATTAACGACATCCTCGATTTGTCGAAAATTGAAGCAGGCAAAGTAGAGTTAAATTTAGAACCAGTGCGCGTTCACGAACTCGCCAGTGACTGTTTGAAAATGATTCAGCCTCGCGCAGACAAAAAACGAATCGCTTTGTCTCTAGAACTCGACTACCGCATCTCAAAAGTTGTACTCGACGAACGGCGAGTGAGGCAGATTGCGATCAATTTACTTTCCAATGCAATTAAGTTTACGGCTGAAAGAGGACAAGTTAAACTCAGCGGGCGTTTGGCTTACGGCAGCGAAATCGATGGCGACTATCGGCCGGATTGTTCTCCGGTAAATCAAAGCACTCCTTACTTTTGTTTGGAAGTGAAAGACTCAGGAATCGGCATTCCCAGGGACCGCTGGCATTTGCTATTTCGACCTTTTCAACAGGTAGATTCTTCTCTGAGGAGGCGGCATGATGGCACCGGCTTGGGTTTGGCTTTAACTAAACGTTTGGCCGAATTGCACGGGGGGACTGTTTCTTTTCAATCTGCTTGCGGTGAGGGCAGCGTGTTTCGCGTGTGGCTGCCTTTGACGGAGATGCGTCAAGAATTAGAAACATTTGCTGCTCGTGCTGTGGATGGCAATCCAGGTGCTGTAGGCGGTGTTGCTTTACCTACTGGTAGCAAGCGGATTTTGGTGGTAGAAGATCAGCCTTTCAATCAAATGTTAATTTCTGAAGTGTTGGAATTAGAAGGTTACGCGGTAGAGACGATCGCGGATGGTAGTGCGATGCAGGAGAGAATCACATTAGCCGAGTCAATACCCGATCTAATTTTAATGGACATTCAGTTGCCAGATGTTGACGGTTTCGAGTTAATGCGCCAAATTCAAGCTCATCCTGCATGGCGGTCAGTACCGACGATCGCGGTGACGGCAATGGCGATGCCGGGAGATCGCGATCGTTGTTTGGAAGCTGGTGCTGTGGGTTATTTGAG
>JBOFTL010000383.1:0-6050 GCA_051652045.1 Microcoleus sp.
AGGCTGACAATATTGAACGGGCGATCGCTGCTTTCAATGTGGCACTCAATATTTACACCTGCGAGGCTTTTCCTGTTGATTGGGCAGGTACGCAAAATAATCTGGGGCTTGCTTACGGGGACAGGATATTGGGAGAAAAGGCTGACAATATTGAACGGGCGATCGCTGCTTATCATGCGGCACTGACTGTTACAACTTGTGAAGCTTTTCCTTTTGAATGGGCAACGACGCAAAATAATCTGGGGAATGCTTACAGGGACAGGATATTGGGAGAAAAGGCTGACAATATTGAAAATGCGATCGCTGCTTATCATGCGGCACTGACTGTTACAACCCGCGATGCTTTTCCTGTTTATTGGGCAATGACGCAAAATAATCTGGGGAATGCTTACAGGGACAGGATATTGGGAGAAAAAGCTGACAATATTGAACGGGCGATCGCTGCTTATAATCAGGCACTGACTGTTACAACCCGTGAAGCTTTTCCTGTTTATTGGGCAGGTACGCAAAATAATCTGGGGAATGCTTACAACGACAGGATATTCGGAGAAGAGGCTGACAATATTGAAAATGCGATCGCTGCTTATAATCAGGCACTGACTGTTACAACCCGCGATGCTTTTCCTGTTAATTGGGCAACGACGCAAAATAATCTGGGGACTGCTTACAGGGGCAGGATATTGGGAGAAAAAGCTGACAATATTGAAAAGGGGATCGAGGCTTTCAATGCGGCACTCAATATTTACGCCCGCTCAGCTTTTCCTCAAGAAAATGCGAAAACTTTAGAAAACTTGGGCCTGCTTTACTACAACGAAAAGCATTTTTCTTCCGCCTACAATACCTTCCTCCAAGCAATTGAAACTGTCGAATCATTGCGAGAAGAAATTGTTTCTGGAGAAGAAAGCAAACGCAAGCAAGCGGAAAAATGGAATAACCTGTATCGTTGCATGGTAGAAACCTGCCTGGAACTAGGTTTTAATGAGCAAGCAATTGAATACAGTGACAGAAGCAAAACCCGCAACTTAGTCGAACTCATGGCTACCCGTCACATCTATCCTAAAGGTAAAATACCAAAAAATCAGCGCCAAGAATTGCAACAAATCCGAAAGGAAATTAAAACAGAAAAACGTCGCCTCGCGACCGATTCCCAACCCGACTACACTCACATCAATCAACTGCGTCAGTGGTACAAAGAACTTTACCCGTTTGAACCTATCCGCTTTCACCAAATCCAAGAACTTCTAGACAATAACACCGCCATTATCCAATGGTATGTCTTTGATGATTGTTTCCGCGCCTTCATCATCACCCAAAATAATTCTATTGTTTGGAAATCCTCTTCGCTAGACCTTAATAATTTAGTGAATTGGGTCAAAGAATATCTACAAACCTACATCGCACCCCGTCAAGCAGAAACCGAATCAGCAGAACAACAACTGCAACAAGAATGGCAAGATAGCTTAGATTCGCGGCTGCAAAACTTAGCTGAATTTTTGCAGATTAACGACATTCTCTCTCAACTCCCAGGCACAATTAACCAGTTAATTTTTATTCCCCATCTCTACTTGCACATATTGCCACTGCATAGCTTACCAGTCAATCAAGAAATCTGGCAGCACTTCAATCCAAACTCCAGCTCACCTCCGAATCATCCCCTGCTAGACTGCTTTAACAACGGCGTGCGCTACGCCCCCAGTTGCCAACTATTAAGGCAAGTGCAACAGCAACAACGCCCGCAATTTGAACGCCTGTTTGCCATTCAAACCCCCACCGAAGACTTATACAAAGAATACGAACAAGATTTAGGTGCTGTAGCAGCAATCAAAAAACAGTTTCCCGATTCTCCTTGTATTCTAAAGAAAGACCAAGCCAAAAAATCAGCCATCCTCCAAATTGATGAAACCACAAACACCGTAACCCCGCACGAACAACTCCTAGAATCTCATAGCATCTTTTTCTTTTGTCACGGTTACTTCAACTTCAATTCTCCCCTAGATTCTGGATTGCAGTTAGCAGATGCAGATCTAAGTTTAGCAGAAATTATCGAACACTTCGATCTTACAAACACTCGCCTAGTCACCCTTTCGGCCTGCGAAACAGGTTTAATCGATTTAAAAAACATGAGCGATGAATATATTGGATTGCCCAATGGTTTTCTCTTAGCAGGCAGTACCAATGTCGTCAGTAGTCTCTGGACTGTGAGTGCCGCGGCCACTGCGTTATTGATGATTAAATTTTATCAAGAACTCCAGCAAAAAACTAATATCGCTTTGGCGCTCAATACCGCCCAAATCTGGTTGCGGGATACAACAATACAAGGATTTCAAACTTGGCTTGGTAACTCACCGCTCGATCGAACTTGGCAGAGAGAATTGCGTAAAGACTTCGATCGAATCCAAGCCGAAAAGGGAGCATCTACTAAACCATTTAAACAGCCTTATTATTGGGCAGCTTTTTGTACCATCGGAAAAGGAGTATAACCAATGTCTGTTTGTAAAACTAGCATCAAGGCTTTTGTTGATGTCATTGAATCTAAATCCGATCTATTTTCCGATCGAGATTGGGTTGAATTGAATCAATTGGCCAGCAATGTGCCAGACGATGACGAAGAAATTGCAGTCGCTATTGAAAGTTGGCTGGAATTGGCCTCCCGCAGTCAAATTTTAGAAGCTTACGAGGAACTGTTAGGCGCGAGCGATCGTTCATCTAATTTTAACTTGAACGGAACTTTAGGGTTTGGTAATACCAAATCTTCAACCCCGCCCGATCGGCCTAGTGAATCTTCTAAAGAAATGCTAGACAATGCGATTAAAAACAATTCTCCCCGATTGAATTCTTCACCAACCCAGCAACAACAACCATGAAAAGTTTTACCATCAGATTTGTAAAATTGTAGATTGGGTTTGATTCCTCGTTATTCATTCCTGTTATGACTCGGCGGTTGAAACCGCGTCTTGTCGAACGAAGTCGGCCTGGGCCGACTAAAAAAATAACCGGGTTTCTCAACCCGGATTTGGTATTATACCAAATCCGAGTTTAATACCCCCGTTATTGTCATTGCGACCGCAGCGAAGCAATCGCAAAGACTCTGGCCTGGCTCCAAACAGAAGATTTATAAAACGGCTAGGAAACCCGGATTTGGTATTATTTGTGGGGTGGGGGCGGGTTTATTTAACTTGTTTGCAAGTTTCAAATCCCTTGGCGAACCCGCCCCTACAGCTTTTCGATCGCGGTACGAAATCTTAATTTTTAACCGACTTTCGCTATTAGCTTAGGAATCGTTCGTCGGGCAGATCTAAAAAAACTACCGCTCGATTTGATAATCCTAAAAAACTAGATTTTTTTAATTCTTAATTCCTCATACTCCAAAAACAGTGAAAAATTTTACCATCACCCTCAATGCCTTTCATCTGCGCCAGACTTTCACCGATGCTCTCGATCGAGTTGACCAAACAGCAAATCTTTTGTGGGAAAAATTAGCTAAATTAGGTACAGTTACTCTCCCATTTGAGGAGTTAAAAAATTTACGATCGCACCTAATTTGTTACCACAATGGCAGCTACAAACCACAGCGCGAATTTGGACGACAAACAGAATGGCTTAGCGATTCAGGAATCATCGATTTGGGCAGTTTCCCCACCGCAGAAGGTTTCAAAATCAAAGGTAATATTCAGCCTTTCCGCCTCCACGATACCTACGCCGTTGACCTCACTTTGTCCCCAGAATCGCCCCAGATTTCAATTGACATACCCCAACTGCAACTTTTTAAACCCGCCAGCTTATTACCCGCATTAATTCAAGCCTCGATCGGACAAACAATCGGGATTTATGGAGAAGTAGATCCCGGTGAAGACTGCCAGCAGCTAGCTGAAAAATTAGCAGTAGCTTTCCTAGCAGGAACTCCCTCAAATCCGGTTTTAGTCGATCGAGACAAACTATTTGGCAGTCCCCTATTTGCCTACCAGATTATTGACCCCAACAATTCTCAAAATCCTGCCCAACAATGTCAAATTCTGATATTGTTAAATAACGGTCAAGCTGGCACTCTCACAAAAGCTACCGAAGCCTACGACTGGCTGCTGAAACGGCTAGCCTGCTACCATAAAATTCTCTACATTTATCAACTAGCTACGGAACGCTACGCCCAAGCAAGAGAAATTTCTGCCAAACTAGAGCAACAAATGCGAGAGTTTCCCACCCAAATTAGTGACCCCAAAAAGCGCTTAGAAAATCTTAAAAAACTATTGAAAGAACTACCATTAGATGCTACTGATTATAATAGCTGTCTGAGAGATATCAAAATACACCACACCGCACTTACCACTAACATCAAAAACTACGAAACTTGCCTAGAAAAAATCAAGACTATCGGGGAATGTCCGAAATTTTGGCAAGATTTTCTCGATCGAACCTGCGATTTATGGCAAAATCAACTTCAAATCGAACTCAACTACCTTTCCCCAGGTCAAGAATTATTCGGGCAGATGGTTGATACAATTCGAGGTGTAGTAGAAACAGAACAAGCCGAAATCGATCGCCGCCTCGAACGCACCATCCAAATTGTCGGTACGGGACTCGCTACGGGAGGAATAGTTGTTTCGAGCAGCCCTTACTCGCTAATCGAAAAAAAGCTCACCTTCCAACTGAATGCAAATCTTAATACCGTTCATCCATTTTTCTTCTCACTTTTGATTAGTATTGGTGCTGCTTTACTGGCTGGCTTTGTAACTTGGTGTGTAACTCGATCGCAGGCAAATAACCGACAATAAACTATTAATAGAGCTTGCGGGCGATCGAACGCGATCTTTCGATCGGGCGGGTTCGTAGTAAGGACTTCAGTCCTTCTTTTTGAGGACCCAAGTCCTCACTACAAACTGTTTTTATTAATGGCAATCGCTCGGAAATGATATGATGTAACTGCGACATTGAACCAGAGAAAATCGCACTTAATTAACCGGACACGAGAGAACATTTGCCATGAATCAATCTCAGCCTCCACTACCCCAACCGCAACTCGAACCTAGTGGCATTACCTTTGACCAATACGTCGAATTCACTCCCGCAAAACTGGAATTGAGCGACGGATACTTAGGCTACGGCGGACAAAACCCCACCGGATTTCACCTCGCTGTTTTAACCAACATGGGACTGAATGCAGCGGTGCGCCGTGTCGGTGCATCATTGTGGATTGCAGCTTTAGAAAATTACCTGCGATCGAACTTATCAGCAGCTAACACCGAACCAGAAGTAGCAGCAGCTATGCTCGATCGATTAAACCAGGGAATAGCGCATTTAGAATCAGTCGCCGATTTTATTCAAGAATAAGAAGTTTTTTCGATCGCATGAATACTAAAATCGGGATTTAGTATAAGACTAAATCCTGGTTATCAATCCCCTTTATAAATCCTCTGTTATTAGCAGAGTCTTTGCGATTGCTTCACTTCGTTCGCAATGACAATAAAGGAGATACTAAACCCGGATTTGGTATAATATCGTACCCGGTCGATTACCATAACAAAAAGGCCTACAAAAGTAAGCAATACACTGGGGACTAAAGTCCACACTACGAACTAATCTTTGATTAAGTTAGATGTGGGAACTGATAAATAAGCAGCCCAGCCACCCTAGTCCACACTACAAACTAATATTTGATTAAGTTAGATGGGCAATACAGGATTTGAACCTGTGACCCCTTCCGTGTGAAGGAAGTGCGCTACCACTGTGCTAATTGCCCGCAAATTACTATCATAACACGTTTAATCCGAACAAGCAAGCCAAACAAGTAAAAATTTCCAAAATTTAGCTAACAGGCAGGAATCCCCAGCCTATAATCTTTGATTTGGGGTGGAATGAGAGCCTCGCGAGGATATGATCGATCCTCCAAGCGATGGAAAGGCTCCGCCAACCAGCAATGGAGGATGGCGACGAGACGATCGCTCATTGTAATAATTCTGGTAAAATACCCAGATCTTCGATCGCAGAATCACAATCTAGGTCTAGATAAAACAGTTTCATGTGACAAGTGGGGCCCGACGTATTCCTCACTATAA
>JBOFTL010000384.1:0-1534 GCA_051652045.1 Microcoleus sp.
CGATTAATTCGGATGCAGTTACTCCAAAAGCCAAATCACACAAATCGTTACAGTAAAGAACTGTACCGGTTGCCAGACTGCTGACGATCAGCGGCACCGGCATTGAGTCGGCAAAGGCCAAAAATAATTCTTTGGTTTCTTCTAAGGCTTGGCGCATTCCTGGCTTAAAACCGCAACCCTGACAGCGATCGGGTATAAAATTTTCAAGTTTGCGATCGATCCATTGCAACAGTCTATTTTGCATTTGCACAAAACCGGACAAGGACGGGGTTTCTACCCATTTTTCTGATGATAGCTGGCGATTCCAGCGACGGAGGACTGTGAATTGTGAAATCCCCCGCATAGTATCAATTTTAACCACAAGGATGCCACAGCAGAGCTAACTCGATTGAGCTTGAGATCGATCGACAGACAAATGCGGCAAATTCCTGTCTTTGGTGTTTTACACTTTGCGTTAACTTTTGATAAGAACAGTCTACTTTGCTTAATCTGGAGCGCCAGCCCTTAATGTAAAAAGTGAGACGATTTGCCAACACTCAGCGAGTGCTATCCGAGGAGAAACAGAAATGCTTGAATCTTACCGCCAACAGGCCGCATTGCGCGCCGCCCAGGGAATTCCCCCCCTGCCACTAGACGCGCAGCAAACATCTCAACTGTGCGAATTGCTGAAAAATCCGCCACCGGGCGAAGCAGAAGCGTTACTAGAATTATTGCGCGATCGAGTTCCCCCTGGAGTAGACAGTGCCGCCTACGTCAAAGCCGGCTTTTTAACAGGTATCGCCAAAGGTGAAATCCACAGTCCCCTAATTGCCCCCAAATGGGCGGTTTACCTGCTGGGAACGATGATGGGCGGCTACAACGTCCAATCTTTAATCGATTTGCTCGATCCTACTGCCGAAACCGCCATTCCTTCTACAGCAGCCCGCGCGTTGAGCAAAACGCTGTTAGTATTTGACGCTTTTCACGACATTCTCGCACTGTCGGATACCAATCCTTACGCCAAACAAGTCATTGATTCTTGGGCCGATGCGGAGTGGTTTACCGGCCGTCCTTTGCTGCCAGATACTATTACTGTTACTGTCTTCAAAGTACCCGGAGAAACTAATACCGATGACTTGTCTCCCGCACCTCAAGCTACTACGCGACCGGACATTCCTTTGCACGCTTTGGCGATGCTAGAAACTCGGATGCCGGGGGCTTTAGAAACCATTGCCGAGTTGAAGCAAAAAGGTCATCCCGTAGCCTATGTCGGCGATGTTGTCGGTACCGGTTCGTCGCGAAAATCGGCGATTAATTCCGTACTTTGGCACATCGGCAATGATATTCCCTTTGTACCGAACAAGCGCAGCGGCGGGTATATTTTAGGAGGCGCGATCGCCCCAATTTTCTTCAATACGGCTGAAGATTCTGGAGCGCTGCCGATCGAATGCGATGTCTCTAAAATGGAAACAGGCATGGTAATTACTATCCATCCTTATAAAGGTGAAATTACCAATGAAGCTGGAGAAATTATCTCTAAATTCACTCTCAAACC
>JBOFTL010000385.1:0-9278 GCA_051652045.1 Microcoleus sp.
CCTCTCCCCCTCTCCCCATCCCCACTCTCGCTGAAGAGAAAAAATATGACTTTACACGCTGAGTTGCACCGCCATTTGGGCGGTTCTGTGGTTCCTCGGGTGTTGTGGCGCTATTTCGATCGCCATAATTCTGAGATAGCTAATCGGTTTCAAGATTACTCTGATTTTGAGGAATTTTATACTCGCCCCCGCAATACTCTTGAAGAATATTTGGAACTGCATACCCTAGTAGAAAGCGTTCAAACTGTTGAGACTTTGCCTTATTTTATTTATCGGTTGATGCGGGGTGCTTATGTATTTGAAAATTTGGCTTATTTAGAATTGCGTTACACACCTTATTTGCGAACTCCCGAGCATTTGCCACAGTCCGATCGCATCGACTTAATGTCAGAAATTGTGGAGGTTGTAGGCAAGGCAAGTCAGATGAGCGACTGTCCGATTGTTACCAGTCAAATTTTGTGTATGCACTCGCGTTTACCCTATGAAGTAAACCGGGCGATCGTCGATTTGGCAGGGCAAATGAGAGAATATATCTGCGCGATCGATCTGGCTGGGGGCGATGCTTGTATTGGCGAGCGGCTGGATGAATTTGTCGGATTGTACGAGTATTGCCGGTCGATCGATATCAAAACTACCGGCCATCTTTACGAAACTACTTCTGGCTGCTATCCCCAACTGTTGCCTTATCTGATGCGGATCGGTCACGGAATTCAAATTCCGTTAAAATATCCAGAATTGCTCCCTGAAGTTGCAGCTAGGGGGCAATGCTTGGAAGTTTGCCCGACTACATATCTCAAAACAGGAACTTTGGAGGATCTGCGCGATTTGAAAGTAGTGTTCGATCGATGTTTTGCAGCGGGTGTAGATATTGCTATTTGCACTGACAATGCGGGATTGCACAACGTGCGCCTGCCCTTCGAGTACGAAAATTTATTGACCTTAGATATTATTGATTTTCGGGAGTTGCAAGCGTGTCAAGAAGCCGCTTTCCGTCACGCTTTTGCATGGCCTTACGGCGATCGACCGGTCAAAATGCTCTCTGGTTTGTTGCAGCCGGAACCTGCAATTTCTAACATCAGTTAGTCACAGGATTGAAATAGTTGACAGTTGACAGTTAACAGGTAGGGGCGATGCCCCCCTGCCCGCCCTAGTTAACAGTTAGCAATTAACAGTTAACTGTTAGCAGAAGTTTTCAACAGTTTACAGTAACTTTAACTGACGCACTGCGCACTTTAGCGCTTACTAATTAATAGTGCTCTACAACTGTTGGATTTTTGCTGAGTAGCAATAGCAACTATTTTATAGCAACCGCCAAGACGGTTAGGACATTCTTACGTGCTAAAACTATTGCTACTATTGCCTTCCTCCTAGATGACGCAAGCTGGATTCCTGATTATTTTTTCCTTCTTCCTGCTTCTTTCTTTAGTGCAACAAGCAAATTCCTTCAACATCTGACGAATGACAACTGTCAACCATCAACTGTCAACTATCAACTATCAATCGATCGCGAGCGAGGACGCTCGCACTACATACAACTATCAACTCTCAACTATCAACTCTCAACTATCAACTCTTCCTTCTTCCTTCTGCTATAATTTGGATGCCAAGGCATGAAATTTAAGCGCGCAAGCTTAACCATTAAGCTGTCTACGGTGTTTTTGTTGATGTCGCTAGCGACTGTAACAGTTGTCGGATATTTTGCCTGGGCTAGGACTAAAAATGATTTGAAGCGGCTTGCTTTCAATCAGTTGAGTATTTCTGCTGTTCTTAAAGAAGGCGAACTCGATCGATGGTTTGAAGACCGACAGCGGAATTTTATGTTAATCAATAAGTTGCCAGATCTTCAAGCTTCTGCACAGAAATTGTTGACTCAACAGCCATCAAAACGTGAATATAAAACGACCTATACTGCCCTCAGCCAATATTTTCAGCAAGCGATCGAAACCGAACCAAATTTGCAAGAAATTTTTCTGATCGACAATAGCGGTCAAATTATTATCTCTACTAACAAATTTCGTGAAGGTAGTTATGAAACCTTTTCAAATTTTTCTCATTTAAGCAACAACAAAGAATTTGTTCCGAGTTTTTATACTTCATCGGTGACGGGAAAACCGACAAGTACCTTGACCGTGCCCGTGTTAGACATCAATAATAATGTTATCGGATTGTTAGCAACTAATTTAAGTTTAGATAGGATAGATAGTATTATTCGGGAACGCACGGGTTTAGATAACACTGGTAAAACTTATTTAGTAGGAAATTTTGCAGGCAAGTATACGCTGATATCGGGAGGAAATGCGGCAGCAGGAGTATCTTCTGAGGAGGTTCGCAGCGAGGGAATAGATAAGGCTGCAAGGGGTATAGATGGCTATGGACTTTACTTGAATTATGAAAAAATACCCGTAATTGGAGTATACCGCTGGTTGGACAAGCGCAATTTGGCTTTGCTAGCGGAACTTCACCAGAATGAGGCTTTTGCACCTGCAAATCAACTAGCTTTAGCAATTGCTGGAGTGGGATTGTCAGCAGGAGTAATGCTCGCAGTAGGAGTGTATTTGATGCGGATTTCGGAACGTAAAGCAGATGAATTAGAGCAAACTTTGCGCCAACTAAAACGAACTCAATCGCAACTGATTCAAACGGAAAAAATGTCGGGTTTGGGACAAATGGTTGCTGGGGTAGCTCACGAAATTAACAACCCTGTCAATTTTATTCACGGCAATCTTTCCTATGCCAGTCAATACAGTAAAGATATTATCGCTTTAATAGAGCTTTACCAGCGAGAATATCCAGAACCTTCACCTAACATTCAAGCTTGGGCTCATGAAATCGATCTGGAATTTATTGCAGCAGATTTGCCAAAAATATTAAGTTCGATGTCTTTGGGAACTGAGCGAATCCGTCAAATCGTGTTGAATTTGCGAAATTTTGCTCGCCTTGATGAATCGGAGATGAAAAAGGTTGATATTCATGAAGGAATTGACAGTACGTTGATGATTTTGCAGCACCGCTTAAATAGTAAGCCAGGAGTGAGGAAAATTAATGTTGTTAAAGATTACGGTAATTTGCCCCAAGTAGAATGCTATCCAGGACAGCTAAATCAAGTATTTGCTAATATTTTTAGCAACGCGATAGATGCTCTGCAAGAAGGTGAAAAATACCGGAGTTTAAGAATGAGCGGTGAAGTGCAACCGACAATTGTTATTTGCACTAAAATGAGCGAGGATAAGTCGAGGGCGATCGTCAAAATTATGGATAATGGTATTGGGATACCTGATGAGGTTAAACAGCGGATTTTCGATCCATTTTTTACTACTAAGGATGTCGGTAAAGGCACGGGTTTGGGGCTTTCTATTTGCTACCAAATTGTAGTTGAAAAGCATGGTGGCGCGTTAAAATGTTTTTCTGAACCGGGAGAGGGGGCTGAGTTTTGGATTGAAATTCCGATCCGTCAAATAGAATCTACAATCAATAAAATCAAGAATCAAAAATCAAAACTCAAGAATCAAAAATCAAAAATCTAAATATCGTTCAGTTTGTTTTTGTAAATTTATAATAAGCCTCGATCGAGCGCCCCTGCTATCAAGTTATATTTTGAAAGTAAAAGCAGCAATATAAAAGGATAAAAACAGTGAAAAATCTCGACGCTTATTGGATGCCGTTCACTGCCAACCGCCAGTTTAAAGCCGATCCGCGGTTGTTGGTAGCAGCAAAAAATATGCACTATAAAAGTCATGACAATCGAGAGATTCTAGATGGGACAGCGGGGCTGTGGTGCGTGAATGCGGGACACGGCCGCGAGACAATTGCTGAAGCCGTTAGCCAGCAAGTTTTAGGTTTGGATTATTCTCCGGCTTTTCAAATGGGACATCCGGCTGCTTTTGAATTAGCCGAACGTTTGGTAAAGATGATTCCGGGAAATTTCGATCGCGTTTTTTTTACTAATTCTGGTTCGGAATCTGTAGAAACTGCGTTGAAAATTGCGATTGCTTATCACCGAATGAAAGGTGAAGGAACTCGCCAAAGATTGATCGGGAGGGAACGCGGCTATCACGGGGTCAATTTTGGCGGAATTTCTGTCGGCGGCATCGGTATTAACCGCAAGTTTTTTGGCAGTTTGCTAACGGGAGTCGATCATTTACCCCACACTCACAATTTAGAACATAATGCTTTCAGTCGCAAACAACCGCAATGGGGAGCGCATTTAGCAGATGAATTAGAGCGAATTGTCGCTTTGCACGACGCTTCAAATATTGCGGCGGTAATTGTGGAACCGGTGGCAGGTTCTACGGGGGTTTTGATTCCGCCTAAAGGCTATTTAGAAAAGTTGCGATCGATTTGCGACAAGTACGGAATTCTGCTGATTTTTGACGAGGTAATTACTGGTTTCGGGCGTTTGGGTGCGAGTTTTGCGACTGAATGTTTTGGGGTAATTCCCGATATCGTGACGGTGGCAAAAGGGATAACTAACGGTACGGTTCCGATGGGTGCTGTGTTTGTAAAACAAGGCATTTATGATGCTTTTATGAACGCTCCAGAAAATGCGATCGAACTGTTCCACGGTTATACTTATTCCGGGCATCCTGTAGCTTGCGCTGCTGCTTTGGCAACGCTGGATATTTACGAAGAAGAAAAACTGTTCGATCGAGCTGGTAAGCTGTCTGATTATTGGGAAAATGCGGTGCATTCTCTCAAGGGAGTGCGACACGTAATTGACGTGCGTAATTTGGGACTCGTAGCGGGAATTGAGTTAGAATCGATCGCGGGTAAGCCTGGAAAACGCGCTTTTGATTGTTTTGTGAAATGTTACGAAAATGGGTTGCTGATCCGCACTACTGGCGATATTATTGCTTTGTCGCCACCGCTGATTATTGAGAAAGAACATATCGATCGCATTGTGGAAATTTTGACGGGAGTTTTGTCGGATTTGGATTGAGATAATACTACATCCGACCGAACCATCTTCTTTAGTCATTGAACGAACCTGACGGTCAACGGAGCACAGTTAGGCCGCAGGCTTCTTTTTCCCTACTATGAGTCCCTCTTCCTTCTTCCTTCCTGCCTTCGGCTATAATTCCGCTCGCGCTCCATCAATATATACAAATTCGGTCTTAAGTATATTGAAGTGTGTGAGAAAAGCAACAAAGTATACCGTTGAGCGCTCGCCCGCCTCAACCCGTTGTTCCGAAGTCAGCTCGCTCTACGCCACAAAACTCAAAAAATTTTATTAAATTTTGATAAATTTTTCTCTATAGCTGAAGTCGCTGTACGCCTTGATATCAAAGCATCTAGTGGCAAATAGCAATGTGAAGATTTGGTGAAGATCCTGTCAATTAGCAGCTCCCACCGATCCCCAAGCTCAAAAGTTTGTGGTAATCTGTGGCAGTTCGTTAACAAAAAACAAATTGCGGATCGAGTATGAGTTGGTAAGAGCGGTGCCCCGTGCCCGCCTTCAGGGAAAGTTTCAGCCAATTGTTTTATTTATGCTGAATCTGAAAGCTCGAAAGCGCCCGGACAGTTTGCTGCAACTCGCGGAGGGTAGGCCTAGGCATCAGGGGAATCCCGAAAACCCAGGGTCAAAGAATCAATCCTCCAATCTCGATCGGCAATGGCTCTTAACAAAAATGGACGTATGAAGGAAAAATTTGTTGGTAGTCTACTGGCTGTCTTGTTAGTTCCTACGGTAGGAACGGCATCCTCTTGCCACGCGCAACCCACTCGTCGGGCCGGACAAAACTCTCAGAACAACAACCAAGTAATTTCCAGCCAACCGTCCCCGCAGTTAAACGCAACTCGGGTCGAAGCACCAGTCGAAGTACAAAAAGTCGGACAATACCAATATCAAGCCAGAGCTGCCCTCGATCGAAACTCGATCGCCAAAATTCAATCCCACGAATTGGGCGGACGACAAGCAGCTACAGTCTACGTGCGCAACATTCCGGTCATTACCTTTCTGAATCCAGAAACCGAAACTAAAACTGACAAAACAGACGGCAAATCCGACAACAGCGAAGTCAAAGTAGCTGGCGATCGAGAAAACCGCACCGCTACGCAACAAAAAGAAGCCAGCGGATCGCCCGATCCGGTTTGGCGGGCTTCTACCCTAGCAGCAAGACTCAACCAGTTAGCTCGCAATAACGTCGATCCCAACAGCATCACTGTTAAGTGGGAAACTGGCGATCGCTACATCATTCAAGCCAACGGCGAGGACTTGGTAAAAATTAGCGCTGAAACCATCCTCCCCGACACCACCAGCGATTTGAGTCAAGACGCCCTCCAAGCAACCAACCGCCTCCGCCGCCTCTTCGGCAACGCCCCGCCCCTGGAAGAAGTCGCAGGCAAACCCCAACCAGAACCCCCCGTACTCTCTTTAGGTCCTGTGCAATTGCGGGTTAATGGCTGGGCTTCCTGGTACGGCCCCGGCTTTCACGGCAACCTCAGCGCCAGTGGCGAACGCTTTAATCAAAATGACTTAACTGCCGCTCACCGCTATTTGCCTTTCGGAACTTTGGTGATGGTGAGAAATTTAGATAACGGCCGATCGGTAGTCGTCAGAATTAACGATCGCGGACCCTATGTGGGCGATCGGGTAATTGATTTGTCCGCCGCGGCTGCTAATACTATCGGCATGATCGGTAGTGGAGTTGCCCGAGTAGAATTAGAGATTCTCGGACCTCAGAAGCAGGAAACAGTCGATCGGTAATAGTTGATAGTTGAGAGTTGACAGTTGAGAGTTGACAGTTGAAAGTTGACAGTTAGTCCCCGTTCTTGTGAACTACCCGCCCTCAACTGGAGTACCAGTATGAGGGGCCGGGGGGATCTGAGTTGGAACCCGATGCCGAGGTTTGTAGTGCGGACTAATTAGATCGACTGAACGCGATCGATACACAAATCTTGACGTGAGGAATTTACCTCGATCGCCCGCAATATGCTATAAAACACCGAGCGCGGCGATCGAAAATTCTGCGTTCTGCTTTTTGCCTTCAGGAGTGTGTATTGGTGCGCCTGTTTACTACCATCGCAGCACTGCGCTGCTATTTAAATTCTGAAAAATCAGCAGCATCTGACGTGGAAGTCGGTTTAGTGCCGACGATGGGATCTTTGCACGCCGGACATCTCAGTTTGATCCAGCGGGCGCGGCAAGAAAATGCGATCGTCGCTGTCAGTATTTTTGTTAACCCGCTGCAATTCGGACCCCAAGAAGATTTTCAAGATTATCCCCGCAATTTGGAGCAAGATCGGCTGCTGTGCGATCGAGCAGGAGTAGATGTAATTTTTGCTCCCCCAGCAGCAGAAATGTTGGGCAACTCGGCCGATCGAGGGTTGAAACTTGCCGATACACAGATTCACCCCTCATCATTGACTCAAGTAGTGCCGCCGCCGGCGATGACTGCGGTGTTGTGCGGTAAATCGAGGCCGGGTCACTTTCAAGGCGTCGCGACGATCGTCCTAAAACTTTTAAATTTAGTGCAGCCGACAAGAGCTTATTTCGGTCAGAAGGACGCCCAACAATTGGCAATTATTCGGAAGTTGGTAGCAGATTTTAACTTGCCTGTAGAGATTGTCCCCTGTCCGATCGTCCGCGAAGCATCCGGACTGGCAATGAGTTCTCGCAATCAATACCTTACAGCAGACCAAAAACAGCAAGCCTCCGCACTCTACCGCGCCTTGCAGCAAGCAGAGGCGACTTTCAAAGCAGGAGAACGTAAGGCTGAGACTGCGATTGCCGCAGTCACAGCAGAAATCGCAAAAGTGCCAGAAGTTCAGATCGAGTACGTCGAACTCGCCAATCCCGAAACTTTGATGCCGTTAGAAACAGTAGAAACGGCGGGACTGTTAGCAGTGGCGGCCCGAGTCGGCTCGGCTCGGTTGATTGATAATATAATTTTGAGGAACAGGCGCCCGATCGTGGCGATCGACGGTCCGGCCGGCGCGGGCAAATCCACCGTAACTCGTCAAGCAGCGCGATCGCTGGATCTGTTTTACTTGGATACGGGGGCGATGTACCGAGCTCTGACATGGCTGGCACTAGCTACAAATACAACCATATCTGATGCGCCCGCGATCGCTGAATTAGTCAATTCTTGTTATTTGGAATACAACCTCGATCCTGCATCTTTCATGATGAAGATTAACGGCGAAGATGTGACCGAAGCAATTCGGAGTCTGGAAGTAACGGCCCGCGTCTCGGAAATTGCTGCCCATCCTGCTGTCAGGCAGTTTATGGTACGACAGCAGCAGCAGTGCGGTAAAACGGGGGGCATTGTTGCTGAAGGGCGCGATATCGGTACTAATGTGTTTCCCGATGCGGAATTGAAGATTTTTTTAACAGCGTCGGTGCAAGAGCGAGCTCGCAGGCGGCAGTTGGAACTGAAAAATACCGGTCGGGGCGAGCTCGCTTTGGCACAGTTGGAACAAGACATCGCCCTGCGGGACGAAAAGGACAGCACTCGCAAAATAGCACCACTACGCAAAGCTGCCGATGCTGTGGAAATTTCCACGGACGGTCTTTCTATTGCTGAAGTTATCGATCGAATTGTCGATTTATACAAAGAGAGAATAGGTGCGCCGAGTGGGGAGGCGAAATAGCAGTTGATAGTTGATAGTTGAGAGTTGAGAGTTGAGAGTTGACAATTGACAATTGACAATTGACAATTAACAGCAAACATTTGAGGGTCGATCGTAAACTTTTGATTGCTCGATCCTGTATTTTCGCAAACAACCCGGTTTTTTGCTTGGTTTATTGAGCGGCGTGCAAGATCTTGGTTCGATCGAACTCTTTCCTGTAAACGGCTGATTGCAGTAGTATTTTTAGCTAAACAGACGGGAATCCCCACACTATACCGCCTCGGTTAGTGTGGGATGAGAGTCGCGTGAGGCTGTGATTCCACCTGTATGCAATCTAATAATCGTAGATTTTAGCAGTGGACGGGTGGATGAGGAGACGAACCAACTCTTGATTCAATAAATTGTTAATCAACTTGCTAGGCGAGCACGATAAAATAACGCTTTGCTAGGCGAGCGTGATAAAATAACACTCACCTTGCATGGTCAAGAGCGTAACGCAATGAAGGTAACGTATCAGTATCGATTCTATCCAGACACCAATCAAAAACAGCAGCTCAATTGCTGGCTGAGGATTTGCCGTTATTGGTATAATCGCCAGCTAGGAGATCGCTTCGATTGGTGGCAGATGAACCGTACCGATATTAATGCCTGTCCGCTAACAAGCAGTATTGCTACTCCCAGAGAAAAGCCTAATTATTACAATCAAAAAG
>JBOFTL010000386.1:0-7259 GCA_051652045.1 Microcoleus sp.
GACTTAGCAAATTGTGCGCTCCCACCGTTGCGTTTTTTCTTGAAATTGGGATATTTTGCCCGACCGTCAAAGAAGTTATTGTAAGCTGTTTGCAAATGTCGCAAGCATTGCTGCAATGGTACTGAAGAAACATCATTTAAGAAATCTAATTCAAGAGTTTTCTTCCAGGAAGTTAGCATACTATTCGTCTCAGTATACCCTATCCGTTTTTCTTCGAGGTACCAAGCTTCAGTTCTTGCGGCTAAGGCTTTGTTGTAGACCAAACGAACACAACCTATCGTGCGCCGTAACAAACTCTCTTGTTCCGGCGTTGGGTAGAATCGGTAGCTGAAGGCTTTGAGTGTCATGTTTGCAGTTTAACACCTCAATCGTAAGCTGCTTGTAAATTCTTGTAAATCCGTCGTATAACGACGGGGTTTTCAACCCAGTTTTTTGATAAATGACTCTGTTTTGCAACCTAACAGCATTTATAGTTAGTCAAAATATAGGCAAATATTACAGTAGCCGGGAAACCATTGCAGATTTCCCCTTCATTTTGACTTTGAGCGGTGTGACCCGCCTCGGCTGAACTACGCAGCTCTCTATCCCGTTAGCAAAAGCATTCGAGATTGCTTTTCTCAAATATTATACGAGCCATTCACATTGGTATTGATTGGCTTCCCATTGTGCCGTTTGTATAAACCGCGTGTAACGCGAGAGCCACTGCAGAAAACATTATCACCACTCGACTCTCCGCACGCAGGCATGAAATCGCCATCAAGAAAACTGGACGCAGATGTGTCAGACTATTCGGTTAACAAAACTTTAATGCCGGCTCTTAAACATTTGTAACTCAGCATTTTATTGAACCCCATCGACTCCCTAAATTACTCATCTACTTGCTATTGCAAAATAAATAATTTTTTCGATGTTTATTTTGTCTCTTCTTAACCCGTATAATCTCGAACAAAATGATGCGATCGCAGCGTTTTTTGGTTGATTTAGACAAATTCATGCCTGCAAATTTTAGTCTGAAAGTATTCTAACATATCTGCTAGAATTTGCAAACACTTGCTAATATTTTATTTGACTTGTTTCAATATCAGACAAGGTTAACAGCGAGTTTTTGAATTTTGCTCAAACTTCTTTCAAATCCTCTGTCTTTTCATCTTCTATCTTTTTTTCGGCATTGCGGCGTTCCCGCATCTTTTTGGCTTTAGCTTGCATTTGGCTGAGTTGACTCAATTCGTATTCGGAGGTGGTTTCAGTTGGTGGAATGTCGATTTGAAAGTTAGCGGAATCGCGCGCCACCCCTCGCTGTTTCTGCTGTTTGGCTTTTTGCTCCAATTGCCCTAAGTAATCATCTGATGGATTTGTAGGTGGCTTTTGAGGGGTGCTTTGAGTCTCTGGAGAATTGTTAGTTATTTCTGAAGCTGGGTGCGGTTTTGTTTGAGAAAGTTCCGTTAGCAGGCTTTCGACAGCACTTCGAGCCCCTGGAGAATTGTTAGTTATTTCTGAAGCTGGATGCGGTTTTGTTTGAGAAAGTTCCGTTAGCAGGCTTTCGACAGCACTTCGAGCCTCCGAGGAATTGCTATTTATTTCTGAAGCTTGGTGCGGTTTTGTTTGAGATGGTTCTGTTAGCAGGCTTTCGACAGCATTTTGAGCCTCCGAAGAATTGCTAGTTATTTCTGGGATTTGGTGCGGTTTTGTTTGAGATGGTTCTGTTAGCAGGCTTTTGACAGCATTTTGAGCCTCCGAGGAATTGCTAGTTATTTCTGGGATTTGGTGCGGTTTTGTTTGAGAGAATTCCGTTAGCAGGCTTTTGACAGCATTTTGAGCCTCCGAAGAATTGCTAGTTATTTCTGGAATTCGCTCTGGCTCTGTTTGAGATTCTTCTTGTTTCTCATTTCTCTTTTTAGCTATTTGCTGCGCTTTTTTAAAGGCCTCAGTTGCTTCGAGTTCTGCAACTTCCTCTTGTACTTTGCCTATGTCAATTTCGATTTTGAAGACTTGTTTTACTTTAGCAGTAATTACCTTCCCGTAATCGGATTTGTTGAACCTGTCTGCGGAGACTATACTACCACCGGTGACGATTAATGCCAAGCTCGGCGCGACAGCGGGTACCCACCCACCCAACAGAAAAATCCCGAAACTAGCCCCGCAACAAACTGCCAACATCCCTCCAGATGCCAGTGTTAAGCGTGCGGGGTGAGCGATTCGCCAAGCCAAGGTGCCTCCCACCAAAGACCATCCCGAAATCCACAAAATTTCTGCCCATTCAGGCCAAAACCAAAACAGCGGTCGTTTGTCTAAAACGGCGCTCAAAATTTGACTGACTACTTGTGCGTGAACAACTACACCGGGCATGAATTGGTTGTTGTTTTTGCCTGCGCTGTATGGTGTATAAAATAAGTCTTTAACGCTTTCTGTGGTGTAACCGATCAGAACTACTTTATCTTTGACCAAATTTGGATCGATTTTGCCTTCTAAAACATCTGTAAGTTTGACTTGGTGGGCAACTCGCTCTCTGGCTCGGTAATTAATCAGTAATTGATACCCCCGAACATCGGCTTTTTTATATCCCCCTTCATTTTTTTCTAATTTTTTAATTTGAGTTGAACCCAGCCATAAAGATTCGTTTTGATCGAGTTGGGGCTTGATTCCTTCAGCTTGCAGGTAGCGGAGCGCTAGCTGGAGGTTAAAGGAAAATAATACTTGGGAACTGTCGTTGCAAAGATGTTTTTTAGTATTTTTTACATCAATCTCAGGAGGTTTCATAAATAGTAAAGCCCTGCGGAGTATCCCGCCGGCATCTACTGCAAAATCTGCGAATCCTACGCGGTCTTGGGGCATTCCAGGAGGAGGGGGAGAACCGGGATTTTCTATACTTCCGTCGGTGACTAAACACACTCCAACGAGTCTATCGCTTTTTTTTAAAAGTTCAGTTAATTCGTTGCGCCCTGCTCCTAAAGGCACATCTCGCAGCACGTCTAAACCGATGACTCGCGGCTGCATTTTTTCGATTGTTTGCAAGATTTCAGCTATTTTGGAGTCGGATATCGGCCACTGTTGGAGTTTCTGAATGTCCGATTCGGTGATGCCAATAACTAGCAGTCGCGGGTCTGGCTTTTCGTCAGGACGCAGCCTTAACATCCAATCGTAAGCACTGAGTTCTATTGGTTCGAGGAGCCCTGCTTGTCTGACGGCGATTAACGATACTGTGACTGCTACGCTGGCTATTAGTACGGATTGGGTAAATGCTAAGAATGGTTTGTGCAGGTGTCTCAATTGCATCCAAGCCGATCGAATTTTGTCAGATAATATACTCATCGTGCCAACATTATGTATGTTTTGACTTAATTTTATAGTAGAGGTTAAGCCGCTTTCCCGGTTCCGCAAGCGAACTGCACCCAAACACCGATCGATCTCTTCTATCTTAAAACAGACTCTCACCGCAGCTTGCTGTAAACTTTTGTTACAAAGCGACTCGGGTTTCCGAGTGCAAAGGGCTTTAGGGTCGTGACAGCCTATCCAGGTTAGCGCGATCGAGAGCGTACTTGCCGATCGAATTTATTAATGTTATCGATCGGTTAGGGTGAAATCTCGGTGGATACCGAGGCCAGCCGATCGCAAGTATCTATCATTATCGGGGAGCATCTGCTTTTGCAATATATTGAAAGGGACAAAAAATGAAACAATTTCTACACTTTTCTTGGCTTCCGGTAGCTGCATCTGCTCTGGCAGCTTCCGTTAGCGGATTGGGGCTAGTTGGTTGGCCAACACCTGCACTGGCCAGGTCGCAACCCGTTTTGCTGAGTCAGAACGTAAATTTTCGACCTCCTAACGTAACGGCTCCCGGAAACCGACAAGGGGGAACCCATCGAGGGGGAAAGCTGTGTCCGCCTGGTTTATCTATTACTCCTTTAATACCTGAGAGTAATATTGGTTTAACATTAGCAGATTCTCCCACATTTTTTGTATATGTTCCGAAAACTTCTGCCGAAATAGAGTTTATTTTGCTAACAGAAAATGGAACAGATATTGTCTACGAAACTAAGTTTAAAGTTGACCAACCCGGAATAGTTGGAGTCAGCGTTCCTGCTGAGATTGATAATAAGAAATCTGTGGAAGTAGGCAAGCGTTACGAGTGGTCGTTTTCTATGGTTTGCGACCCTCAAGATCGATCGGCCGATGTAGTCGTTCAAGGTTTGGTGCAGCGCATCGAACCGCAGTCGAATCTTCAGAAAGCCTTAGCAAATACCGACCCCATGTCCAGACTGACATTGTATGCAAACAACGGGATTTGGTACGAAACTCTTGCTACTTTAGCCGAACTGCGACGTAAGTCGCCTGATAACTCATTGCTGTTAGGGGAGTGGACGAAATTATTGCAGTCTCAAGGGCTGGAATCGATCTCAGCTCAACCTCTAATTCAACCTCTCTAGTGCTGGTTAGATCTCAGGAATTTGTCTTTGCTTCTATAATGAAGGTTGACAAATTTCCCAGGTGGTAGCAAGGAGTTTAACTCCTGCATAACTTGCGTTCGCAAGCCTCCTGCAAAAAGATCTGAGTTTGGCAGCAAAATATCTATGCAGAAACTGGGTCGGTCACTTGGTGCGCGCAAGTTCTATCCTGGCTAACAGTAGAGTAAAATCTCTACAAATAGGAGAAAAAATGAAACGTTTTTTACATTTTGCCCTACTTTCAACCACTTTATGTGCTGCTGCTATTATCTCCAGCTTGTCTGCACCGATACTAGCAGGCTCTGCACCAATTATCACCAGCAGAAATGTGAATTTTAAGCCCCCTAATGTAGGTGCTCCCGGCAACCGACAAGGGGCAACTCATAGAGGTGAGGATTGCGTTAAGGATTTATCTATCGTTCCTTTAATACCGAAAAGCAATCCCGGTTTAACAGTAGCCGACTCACCAACATTGTTTGCTTATGTTTCTCATAATTCGATTTCAGTCGAGTTTACTTTGCAAACAGAAGATGGAACTGATGTTTACACAACTAATTTCAAAGTAGACAAGCCTGGGATTGTCGGAGTGCGCATTCCTGAAAAGATTAACAACCAAAAATCTCTGGAAGTTGGGAAGCGATATCAGTGGTGGTTTTCTGTGGCGTGCAAGCCAAAAAATCCTGAAGATGTTGCAGATCGCTCCGGAGATTATTTTGTTAGTGGCTTCGTGCAGCGAGTTGAACCCGGACAAACTCTGACAAGCGATTTGGCAAATCCCGACCCGTTGGCTAGGGCGATCGCTTATGCTAACAGTGGAATTTGGTACGAGACTGTATCTACTTTAGCTGAAATGCTGCGAACAGCTCCTGAAGATAAGGCGCTGACGGCCCAATGGCAGCGATTGTTGGAGTCGCAAAATCTGGATGCGATCGCAACTCAACCGCTGATCGGACCGCTCTAATCGTGGTAATTTTTTAGGAATTTGTCTTTCTAAATCTTGATTTAACGATTGACAAATTTCTCCGCTCTAGCTAGATTCTAACTCCAGGAACCCCGTAGCAAAATAGCAGTAAAATCTCTAGGAGTTAATTAAAAATTGCAGTAGAGAAAGAGCAGTAAAATTTACCCCATTTAGTAAAAAAATGAAACATTTTCTGCATAGTGCTGTAGTTGCGATCGCTGTATCGGGGAGTGCGGTTGCTTTATCTAGTTGGACTGCACCAATGGTGGCACAATCGACGCCAACTGTGGCGAGTCAAAAAGTTAATTTCAAACCTCCTGATGTCACGGCCCCTGACAATCGACAAGCGGGAACGCATCGAGGTAAAGGGTGTTCGCCTAACTTATCTATGATGTCCTTAATACCGCCAAGCAATCGCGCTGTAACAGTAGCTGAATCGCCAACTTTTTTTGCTTATGTTTCTCAAGCTAAGACAGCAGTCGAATTTGTTTTGCAAGCGGAAGATGGAACAGAGGTTTACAAAACTGCTTTCAAAGTAGACAAACCAGGAATTGTTGAGGTGCGCGTGCCTGCTGTTGGTAACAGCAAAAAATCTTTGGAAGTTGGGAAGCGGTATCAGTGGTCTTTGACTGTGATGTGCGCCGATCCAGACGATCGCTCGGGGGATTATTATGTTAAAAGTTTCGTGGAGCGAATTGAACCTGGGGAAGCTCTCAAAAAGGAGTTGGCAAATCCCGACTCGATGGCTAGGGCGATCGCTTACGCCAAACATGAAATTTGGTACGATACCATTTCTACTTTAGCCCAAATGCGACGCAAAGCTCCTGAAGATAAGGCACTGACAGCCGAGTGGCAACAATTGTTGAAGTCTCAAAGGCTGGAGTCGATCGCGACTCAACCCCTAGTTCAATCTTTTTAACTAATTTGGCGAAATTCCCCATCCGTCTTACGGTGGGGATGGATAGCCAGAATCGAGTAGGGGTAATCTTCGAGAAGGCTTCACCTAGGATGCCCCTACTCGATCCAACCTCCCGCCCGATCGTTCTGGAGACTACTGTATAGCAATCCTTGCAGGAGTCGTAAATTGTTTACCCCACCCCAACCCTCACGCCACTTCCTACACTTGGGGGGACCCCAAGATCCCAGTCGCTTCCCTTAGCAAGGGGAGAGGGCAAGAAGAAGTTCACAAATGATTTGCACTCGCTATAGATATTTGAGTAAAAAATTATAGCTATAGCAGAGAGAATAGGAACATATTTATCAGTTGCTAAAAAGATGAAAGGCTTTGTATGTAGTTCTGTATTTTCAGTGGTTTTATCGGGAAGCGCAAGTATTGTCCCGAGCGTCCCAGAGCCAATTTTACTGACTCAAAAGCTAAATTTTCAACCCGCTAATATTAGCGTTAACACCTCCAACAAGTGCCAAGTGGAGAGACTGCGTTGCCGGAATAGCTGTCATAATGGTTTATCTATTATTCCTTTAATACCTCCGAACAATCGCGGTTTAACGGTAACGGAATCGCCCACATTTTTTGCTTATGTTTCTCAGACTTCCAGACCAGTGGAGTTTATTTTACAAGCTGAAAATGGGATCGAGGTTTACAAAACTACTTTTAAAGTTGACCGACCTGGAGTGGTTGCGGTTCGCATTCCTGCTGTTAGTGACAGCACGAAATCTCTGGAAATTGGGAAGGAATATCAGTGGTTTTTTCAGGTAAGTTACGACTCTTCAGATCGCTCTGCAGATTATTATGTGACAGGATGCGTGCAGCGAATTGAACCTCATCCAACTCTCAAGAGCGAGTTGGCAAATCCCGACCCGATGGCAAGGGCGATCGCCTATGCTAAATATGAGAT
>JBOFTL010000387.1:0-6951 GCA_051652045.1 Microcoleus sp.
GTTTCGCTAAAAGTACGTCCGGCTTTTAAATGCTCCTCCAAAGTTTTTCCTTTTACATAAGTCTGTACCAAGGCAAATCCTTTGCTGTTCGGTTCATCAATTTCCAGGTAGTCGAGGTAGCGAGGAATTCCAGGGTGAGAAAGTGCTTTTAAAGTTTCCGCTTCCCGTTCAAATAGCTTGAGGTCTTGCCATTCAAAATCACTACCGAGGAATAGCTGTTTGATGACAACTAATTCTTGAGTTTGCAAATCACGAGCCAGCAGGGTTTGGCGGCCTGTTTGTTTGCCAAGTTGCCGCTGCACTTCGTAGCGTTCTGCTAATACTTTAGCCGTCATGTTTTTTACATTAATGTTAACTTGAGTTAAAGCAAAATTTATGTAGGTTTGGTTTTGTGACCTCAGCCCAACTTACTTTATATAAATTTTAAATTACAGTTCACTTTCCTGTTGATACCATCGGGCAAAATACTTGTTAGTTGTCTGCATTAATAGCATTAGAATTATTGACGGTATAATCGGATATAAAATATTATAATAATTAATTCGCGCCCAAACGATGCTTATTGAAATACAAAGTACGATACTAATTGCATTTAAAACTTGTCGGTGAAGTTTGGGATTGGTTAAGGGAAAAAACCACAAGCGCGTCACGATTCCTACAATGATGCCGATCCCTAACCCAAGTAAGGCAATAAAAGCAAATACGGTTAGAAACATAGTTATATCATTGACTGAAAACCGATAGAACGAATTAGGCATAGACACAACTATCCACATAGGTATTTGAAAAAATACCACACCTGCGGTTCCTGGCAAAATGTTGCGCCAAATCGCATTCCAGAACAATCTCAAGGTATTCACGGTTTTTCCCTGCTTCAATGGCAGAAAATATTTATTGATTGTCTGCGGTTTTTCGAGAACTTCTTTTGCAATCTGGACTGAGGCGGGACGGCGTTCTAAACTCGGATGCGTCATCCACTTCAGCCAATTGGCAAAACCAGGACTTAGTTGGGTAATTTGCTCGAATTCGATCTGCAAATCTGTTTGCGGCAGATCGGCAGGATGCTGTTTGGTAATTAAGGCGATTAATGTCGCTCCCAAACTGTACAAATCGGATGCAGGAACGGCCCGCCCGCCAAATTGTTCTGGTGGCATATAGCCGTAGGTTCCGACAACAGTAACTGTTTTTCCCTGTTGCGTTGCTAAAGTTTGAACCGCACCGAAATCAACTAGATAAACTTCGCCGACACTGTTTCCCGATCGATTCTTTAATAAAATATTGCTGGGTTTAATATCGCGGTGAATTACCGGAGGCTGTCGCTGGTGCAAGTAGGCGAGGATGTCTAATAATGCTGCTGCTAATTGTTTGACTTCGCTTTCGCTGAAAGTGCGACCGTCTGAGAGATATTCTTGTAAAGATTTGGCTTCGATGTAACTTTGAACGAGGGCGAATCCTTTGCGATGGGGAGTGTCGATTTCAAAGGAGTCTAGATATTGGGGAATTGCGGGATGGGAGAGGGATTTTAAGGTTTCGACTTCTCGCTCGAAAAGTTTTAAATCTTCCCAGTTGAAATCGCTGCTAAAAGAGAGGAGTTTGACGACAACTTGCTGTTGGGTTTTTAAATCGCGGGCGAGTAAAGTTTGCCGTCCAGCTTGCTTGCCCAGCCGCCGATCGCACCGATATCGATCGGCCAATACTTCTCCTGACAAATCGCCGATGTTTTGTCCGCTCACCAACGCCCGCTCCAAAAACGATTAAACCCAGCTTAGCTGACAAAATTTTAATTGTCTCTAATTGTTGAGGGCGATCGCAGGCTTGAATCCGCTCCGAAAATTTTGATATAAAATGTTCTGCTAATAGCAAAAACTTTTTCTGTCAAATACAAGCAACTTAGTAATGCCAGCGATCGCAAAATAAAAAAGAAGACGCCCCCGATCGAAACTGGAATTTAATGCTTTATTTGCTGGTAAACTGACCGCACCACATCAAGCATGGTGAATATTTGCTGCCATTCGGCAGCGTCAGGATTGTAGCTTTTAGCACGCTGCGTTTTTAAACTCTGCTGTAACAAGTCCAGCAGCGACTCTGGAGATTGCAAGGAGCTCTCTGCTGTCGCCTGTACTGGTGCTTTATCTCGATATTCTGCGATCGGCTGTGCTGGCGATGTATCTGAATATTCTTCGATGCTTCCTTTAATTTTTTTAGCCCCATCGGCCAGTTTTAAAGCTCTGCTGGCGAGATTTTCAGGCAATCTCGGCCGTTCTGATAAAGCCGCGCCGGTCATTTCTACAAACAGTTTGCGGACTTGTTCGACCCATTCGCGATCGTCCAACGCCCCAGGCGAAATGGATTTGAAGACTTGCTGGCCCGGTCTTTGCTGAATACTTGGTATCTTTTGGATCAACGGTAGAGCCTTTTGAGATATATTGTCTGGCATTTTGGGATTTTCCGACAAGGAACAGCGAATAATCTCCCGCAATAGTTCGTAAACCCGCTCTACCCACTCAATATCACCAGACTGCGAATTCCAATTATCCATAACTGACGCTAGTAGTTTCCTATATTTAAGACTAGAACATTGACCGTCCGTACAGAAGCCTCTTTTGGGAAGCTGCAAGAATTGTTAAAATTTACAACAACTGACTCATCTATCCGGATTTCTGTGTTATTTAGCCGTTTGCACCCTAAAAATACCGAGTTGTTCGCGTTAGATGACGAGTTTCAGAATTGTATTCTTTTCTGTTCTTTGTTTTTCTCTCTTCCTGTTTTCTATGCGACTGCTAGGGTAAGAGGAATCAAGAGAGCGAGATCGCGACCTACCAGCAGGGTGGCGGTGCGATCTCTTGCAGCCTGATGTTTCTATTTTTCCTTGAGTACAAACACCCCATCCCAGTTGAGAACATCTGGAAATGTGGTGTGTTCGTAGGCCCCCAAACGACCGACGTGCAATTCTGCTGCCTTATTTTTGGGGTCGATGTCCACAACTTTCAGGAACTCTTCTTGAGCCTTGGCAAAAGATTTCTTTGCCTTGGGTTCCAGAGCTTTTTTAAATTCGCTCAGCAGCTTTTTAACTCCATTAAGTCCGAGATTGTGAAATTCGTCTTCTAACATTTCTGCCATTGACTCTGGAGCTCGACTTTTAATTTTTGCCTCCAATAGCTGCTTGATATGTCCTATTTTCAGCCTCTGGATTTGGGAATTTGAGGGATCGTCTAGCGCTACTTCTAACAGTTTTTTGACTTCTCCTTCAGGCAATTTCTTAATGTCTGCTGCTGATGGTTGTTTGACTTTTGCTTGCAGCAGTAGTTCGGCTTCATATTCTGAAAGGTTTTTCATGCCTTCCAGCTTCAGAAGTTTGATTTCTGGTTCCAGCAGCATTAAGAGTTTGTCTGCTTCATGCAGGTTGTTCCGATCGTACTCGGCTAGCTTTTTCACTTTATGTAAAAGATGTTTGAGTTCCTTTTCTAACTGTTCTTCGACATTATAGGAAAGTTCTTCTTCACCTGCATTGGGCATTTCCCCAACTTTATTTAATAATTTTTGCACCTCATCTGCTTCGAGTTTTTGAGTGACAGGTTGCTTGTAATATTCGCGACCTTTATTGTAATAGTCTACAATCTGTTGCTGTTTTTCTGTCAGAGGCTTGCCGATGGGCGAACATCCTTCTCGAATGCCAACGAGTTCGTAAATTTTTACTGGTTCGCTTTTGCCTTTAACGGTGATGAAATCGAGTTCGCGGGCGTAGATTCGATCGGCGTATTCTTTGTATGTATTTTCGCTGATAATTAAGTCCGTACCGAACTGTTTGCTCGCGCTTTCCAAGCGAGAAGCAAGGTTCACGCCGTCGCCAATACTAGTCAGTTCCATCCGCTTACTGGAACCGATATTACCGCTGACAACTTCATCGGAATGGACGCCCATGCCGATACTGATTTCCATCAATCCTTGTTCGGCCCGCTTGGCATTGAACTCTGCGAGTTTTTCCCGCATTTCCACTGCGGTTTGCATCGCACACCAGGCGTGGTCTTTTAAAGGCGCGGGGGAACCGAAAACCGCCATCAAAGCGTCGCCGATGTATTTATCGAGGGTGCCTCCGTATTTGAACACCACATCTACCATTACTTCAAAATAGTTGTTGAGCATCGCTACAACTTCTTCTGCTTGCAATTTTTCGGTAAGTGTGGTGTAGCCGCGAATGTCTGAGAACAGCACGGAAACGTGTTTGCGTTTGCCGCCCAAGCCTGTATCTCCCGAAGCCAGTAGCGCTTCGGCTACTTCGGGAGTCATGTAGCGGTACATCAAGTTTTTAACTTGTTTTTCGCCACTGATGTCTTCCATGACGACTAAAGCGCCGTTGACCTTGTTCGGGTCTGTGGCGTCGGTCATGGAATTGATGCTGAGGTTAATGCTTTGGGGTTCCCCTTGGAGGGACAGCACTACTTGATCCGGGTAATACTGCTGGCGGTCTTTATCATCTTCTGGGGACAAAGCGACATCAAACCATTGAGCGAAGTTGCCTTTCTCCAGCTTAATCAATTCCCGCAGGGATTGACCTTCTGCTAAGTCAGCGTCGCTGGCACCTAATAAGTGCTTGGCGCTTGGATTAGTCGCTACTATATTGCCTTTTTTATCAGTGGAGATGACGCCGTTAGTCAGGGCGTGCAGCATATCTTTTTGTCTTTGCTCTTGCTGCTTGACTTCGGCAAACAGTTTGGCGTTTTGCAGGGCGACTCCTGCTTGAATGTTAAACGCCTTCATAAATTCCATATCGTTGCGATTGAAACTTGACTTCCACTGTTCGGGGGCGTTAGGCCAATCTTCCGGGTTGTAGGCGGGGAATTCTCCCTGCTTTTTTTTGTTGACTAATTGGGTAACACCAATCAATTTGTGGTCAGCATTAAATACCGGCATACAGAGCATACTGCAAGTGCGGTAGCCGGATTGTTGGTCTACTTTTTTGGAAGTTTCAGCGCGGGGATCGTCGTATACGTCAAAGGGAAGCTGCAGGGGTTCGCCACTTTGGGCGACGATACCTGCGAAACCCGCGGTTCGAGGGATGCGGATTTCTTTAAGGGCTCCGGCGATCGGGATTTTCGTCCACAGTTCGTTTTTATCTTCGTCGATCAACCACAGGGTACTCCGATCGGCCTGCATCAATTCTTTAGCTTGATCCATCACCCGTTTCAGGGTATCTTCTAGGTCTAAACTGCTTTGAGATAAAGCGTTGACGGCGTTCATCAACGCTGTTGCCGCCCGCTGTCTTTGAGTTGCTGCGTAAAAAGATTTTGATGATTCTAAAATTAAGCGGATCGACGGTGCAAATTCTCTAAAAACTTGTTCGTCTTGTGAGGTAAATCCTTGGGGGTCTATTTTTTCGCTAAGCGTAGCGTGAGGATCGTGGTCGAGTTTCAGTTTGTTAATCAGTTGGACGACTGCTACCAACTCGCCTGTTTCTTCGTTAACTAGGGGCATCGCCAGCATGGTATAGCTGCGGTATCCGGTTTTTTCCTCGGTTTTTTTGGCATTTGCCGATCGCGGATCGTCGTAGAAATCGTAGGGAATGTTAACCACTGTTTTCAAGGTGGCCACTTCGCCAGCAATGCCTACATGGGCGGGAAATCTGAGTTCGAGGTTGTTGCCATTTTCGTCTTTAGCGACGATCGCCCAGAGTTCATTCTTTTCATCATCCAACAGAAATATCGTGCTGCGATCGGCATTGAGCAATTCCCCTGTTTTGAGGGTAATCGACTGCAGCATTTCGTTGAGAATTGCGTCAAATCCTTGGCTGTCAAGAAGGTTGTCGAGCATTCCCAGAGTTTGGTTGACAACTCTTAGTTTGTCTTCTACATCCCTAACAACTCCTGTAAAAGTATCTTTATTTAGAGGGGCGAGAAAGTTAGAAAAACTTCCGCCGCCACCGATTGTCAGCGCACTGCTAGAGGTATTGGCAGGGGAATTAGTAGGAGGATTAGTAGGGGAATTTGAATGCGGTTCCCCAGACTCGTTAAATTCATTAACTACTGAAACATCGACGATCGTGCTGTCGGCGTTACTAGCAGAGGAATTAGCAGGATTTGAGGGCGTATTTGCATAATGTTCCTGGGATTCATCAACCACAGAAACATCTATTACATTGTCTTTAGCAGACAGGTTGGGAGATGCAGATTTCATAGACATTTACAAAAGTTTAAGCGTATGGGTTTGTCTTTAAAAGTTGAGGGGTTCGCAATTTTGTCGGAAGGCGGGTTGCAGCAGAGTCAAGTATTTAAACTATTTCTCAGTTTACAGAACTGCGGGCTGCGGATCGACACCTGAACGGGTCCGGCTCGGGTTGCTGTTTGACACTCCTTTACTCTAGGGCATCCCCCAACTTGTTTCATAAGGTTCAGGGTTTTTTTTAAATGGTTTTGTATTGGGTTTTGGCATATGTACTCAGTTTAACTGGGATTGGATCTGAAACGTTAAATACAGGTAGCTCTGGATAGTTCGGTGCTTCTGCGATGAGGTTGAGGTAGAACTGCCACCTTCCGGGCGTTGAATTGGCGTCCAGTATCTCATTCAAATAGGTAGTTGACGATTGTTGCATTATCGCGCCCTCTAGGTGTGTGCTGGTTTCTACAATTTTGACTGTCTGGGACGGACGATCGCGAGAGTTGCTGGCAGTTGGTTGTTTGAAGCAATATCGAATCGAGTTCGATCGACTCATGTTTGAAAGCACTATTTTAGTTTAACCTCCGCTTCCAAAAACCCCCCTTTAAGTATAGGGGTCAAACCCTACAGGTGGATGGGAACGGATCGGAACGGATGGGAACAGTTATCGATCGCCAGCCATCGTTTGCCGCAGGGAGGCGGCTTGAACGAGGAGGGATTCAGCAAAAGCGATCGCTTCTGTGGCCGATCGCCCGCTAGCAAGTTGTGCCAATTCTTCGCGCCGAGACAACTGGCTGGCCA
>JBOFTL010000388.1:0-7114 GCA_051652045.1 Microcoleus sp.
ACCCCTTGTAGCACTTTACATTTTGTAGGGTGCGCACTGCGCACCTTACCCCGATCTATTGTTCGTTCAAATGGCTTTCATTGAAGCCAAACATCTATGAACACAGTTTTACAAATAGGAAATTACCCGATCGACAGTGAGGAAATTATTCCTCGACTTGCGAGTTACCAAATGCTACCGCAATTATACCGCGAAAGGATCGTTGATGAGGCGATCGCCCCCATTTCTTGCACTCCAGCAGAAATAGCGGATGCCTGCCAGCAGTTCTACGAACAGAATCAATTAATTGACGAAAAAACAAGGCATTTATGGCTGCACCATCAAGGAATGAATCGCGAATTTTTAGAGACGGTTTTTATTCCGCGCTTGCTCAAGATTGAGAAATTCAAGTACCAAAATTGGAATCACAAACTAGAGTCTTATTTTCTCCAACGCAAGCGATCTTTCGATCGAGCTATCTATTCTTTGATGCGGCTGAGGCTTAATAATGCAGAAATTGCCCGAGAATTCTATTTTCGCATTCAAGAAAAAGAGCAATCTTTTGCTGAATTAGCCCGCCAATATTCCCAAGGCCCGGAATCTCAAGTTGATGGTATCATCGGACCGATCGAACTTGGCAACCTGCATCCTCAATTAGCGCAAATACTTACTATCAGCAAACCCGGTCAACTTTGGCATCCGATACCTATAGAAGGATGGCTGCTAATTATCAGATTGGAAAGATTGATTCCGGCTCAATTGGATGTAGCAATGCGCCAAAGATTGCTCGGCGAACTGTTTGAAAAGTGGGTGCAAAAACAGTTGGCATCGATCGCACAAACCCAGGATGAAGCATTCGGATATCAATCTTGAAACTTATTGCAGATATTATCGCCCGAATGCTTCACCCTACAGATATCTACAACCGCTACCAATAAGACAATCTCAATTATCAACTATCAACTTGCAACCGCAGATAAAAGCGGATAAACGCAGATAAACGCAGATTGATTTCATCGACGATCGCGAGCGGGGACGCTCGCACTACAACTATCAACTATTATGATGACACAAACATTCGATCGAACCAAATCCGAAGCATTCTCCGGACGGATGCTGGACATTCTCAATAATGGCGCGCTGGCAGTAATGATTTCGATCGGGCATCGCACCGAATTGTTCGATACAATGGCAGAATTACCGCCATCCACAAGTCAAGAAATAGCCTTTGCAGCAGGATTGAACGAACGCTACGTGCGGGAATGGCTGGGTGCAATGGTAACAGGTCGTTTTGTGGATTACAATGCGATCGACAAAACCTACTCGTTACCCGCAGAATATGCAGCATTCCTCACCAGAAATGCCACTGCTAATAACATTGCTACTACTGCTCAATTTGTTCCACTTCTGGGTTCGGTGGAAGAACAAATTATCGATTGCTTCTACAAAGGTGGTGGCGTACCCTACTCGGAATACAAACGTTTTCACGCCGTAATGGCAGAAGATAGCGGCCAAAGTACGGTATCTGTTTTACTTGACGGTATCCTGCCATTAATTCCCCAACTTACAGAAGCTTTGCAGCAAGGAATTGATGTTTTAGATGTCGGCTGCGGTAGCGGGCGAGCACTTAACAAGATGGCTGCTGCTTTTCCTAATAGTCGATTCACGGGATACGATTTTTCGGGAGAAGCAATTGCCAATGCTAACGCCGAAGCACAACATCGGGAATTAAGCAATATCCAGTTTGAAATTAAAGATGCAGCAACATTAGATGATTGCGATCTATATGATTTGATTGTTACATTCGATGCGATTCACGACCAAGCAAAACCGGATGTCGTGCTGCAAAACATTTACAAAGCGCTGCGATCTGATGGCGTTTACTTGATGCAAGATATCCGCGCTACGACGGATGTAGGTGGCAATCTAGAACATCCGATCGGGCCGTGGTTGTACACCATTTCTTGTATGCACTGCATGACAGTTTCCTTAGCCTGTGGCGGTATGGGATTGGGTGCGATGTGGGGGCAAGAAACAGCTCTACAAATGTTGAGTGAAGCCGGATTTAGTAGCGCAGAAGTTAAGGAACTTACCGGTGATTTTCTGAACTACTATTACATCGTCAAAAAGAGCTAAAATTATGTGCAGTATTTGCGCGATCTCCCAAAAAGTTCAGCAAAAAAAACAGCCCGATGTGGCTTTGTTAGATACCAGTCAATTTTCGACATTTATCGATTTGAAGCAATTGTCTGTGATGCGAGAAGTGCGATCGGTTCAACCGCTTAACAGCCCCAAAAATTTCCCGAAATCTGTTTAATAGCGGTGTTGCTGACTGCTAATATCACTCCTGTAAATAGCGGGTTAATTGCAGCAATTTTATTAACTGCGATCGTACAAAGGGCGGGTTTATCCAGCATCTTTATGAGAAGCCAACAGATCGTAAACCCGCCCTCAACGGATAGCGTAAATTCTGCAGTAAGGTGCTAGGAATAGCGTAAGTCCTGCGGTAAGGTGCGCAGTGCGCACCCTACGGATTTTAAGCTAGATCGAACAGCAAAATTTCTGCATTTTCCGTAGCTTCGATCGCCACTTCACTTTCATCGCTAATTGCCGCCCCGTCGCCATTTGCCAAAGCCAAACCGTTCAGCAAAACCGAACCTCTAGCGACTTGCAACCACGCATGGCGGTGCGGCTGCAAGGTATGGGAAACGCGGGAATTTTTATCCAAAATAGCCGCATACAAATCGACATCTTGATGAATTTTTAGCGCGCCATCTCTGGCATCTCGCGCCGCAACTAACCGCAGTCGATCGTGCTTTTCGGTTAGAGGAAAATCCCGCTGTTCGTAACTTGGTTGCAAGCCATTCGTATCGGGTAACAGCCAGATTTGTAGAAAATGAACTGGCTCGGTTTGCGAGTGATTGAATTCGCTGTGAGTGATGCCAGTTCCTGCACTCATTCGCTGTACTTCACCGGGTTTGATTACTGCACCGGTTCCCAAACTATCTTTATGTTCTAATGCTCCTTCCAATACATAAGTAATGATTTCCATATCTTTATGTCCGTGAGTGCCAAAACCTTTGCTGGGACTGACGACATCCTCATTGATTACGCGCAAAGAGCGAAAATTCATATGGTTGGGATCGTAATAGTTGGCGAATGAAAATGTGTGGTAACTGTCCAGCCAGCCGTGGTTGGCGTGTCCTCGATCGCTACTTTTTCTGATGGCAATCATCTGGGTAACTCCTGAGTAAATTTTATCTGTATTTGTTTGATAGTTCTACTTTAGATCGATTTAGCCTATAATGGGAAGTACGCACTTAAAAGTGGGATAGTTACCAAAAAGATACTATGCAAGTTAAAGAAGAAAGTATTGAGAGGGCTAATTGTCCGGTAGAAAGAACTTTAGAGGTGATTGGCGGGCGCTGGAAAGTCTTGATTTTGCGAGAACTGTTTCAAGGAGTGAAGCGTTTTAACGAATTGCAGCGGGCTGTAAATGGTATTACTCAAAAAATGCTGACGCAGCAACTGCGGGAAATGGAGTCAGACGGGATAGTACATCGGGAAATTTACTTGCAAGTGCCGCCGAAAGTTGAATATTCCCTAACTCCTTTGGGCGAAAGTCTCAAACCGATTATTGATGCGATGCACGACTGGGGAATTCGCCATATTAATTTAAGTTGATATCTGATAATAAAAAAGGTTCGTAGTAAGGACTTCAGTCCTTTCTAGGTTCTGACTAAAGCAGGCACTACGAACGGACATTAATTGCCGTCTCTAATTAGCCGTCTCTAATTACATTACAGTTATTTTGGATGGTGTTATCTGGAACAATTTGAGCGCCAACGGAAATTCCGGAAAATGCCCCACCCAGAATGATGCTAATAGTGAGGTTGCGATCGAGCAGATTCATAGTTATGTTGAGATACAGCAGACTTATTTGGTATTGCGTGTCGGGTCGATCGAGCTTTTGCTGAGACTGGCACAAAAACACTGGATTTATCTCATTGCGAGACTCTCATTGACACCGCAATGATTTATTCACCGCAACACTTCTTGCATCAGCCCTGTTTCTATCTTCCGACTGATGTCGTTGTTTTTAGCTAATTCAACAATAGTAACATGAACAATATCGAACGTCTTGCCACCCTCAACCGCATCCGCAAATTCAGCCGTCTGATGGATAGCGCTTTCCGCATTCCCGGTACTAAATTTCGCTTTGGTTTAGATCCGATTATCGGTTTAATTCCGGGTGCTGGCGATTTAGTAGATACCGCATTTTCTGCTTACTTAATTTATTTAGCAACTCGATTCAATATCCCTCCCAAAACTCTAGGCAAAATGATTTATAATATCAGTCTGGAAGCAGTTATCGGTTCTGTTCCTCTGATTGGTGATATTTTCGATGCTTTTTATAAATCAAACATGAGAAATCTGGCGCTTTTGGAAGCGCATCTCGAAGCCGCGGAACCGGAATTAGCAGAAATTGCCAAGCCAATTCCCGAACCTGTAGCGAATAACTAATACATAGAAGGAAGAAGGAAGAAGGAAGAAGGAAGAAGGAAGAGTTGATAGTTAATACTCGATCGTTGTCACCATCGAAAAAGGAAGAAGGAATAACCTACAGCCAGCAATTCTTCTAGCAATTGGGTTCTTACAGCAGTTTTTCTGTAGGTGAGATACAGATAAATTAGAGGTAGGGACACGGCACTGCCGTGTCCTTGGGGGATTATCCGATACACGGACCTACATCATAAACCTGCCATCTGCTGTATATTTCATCAATGTCGAGCGGGAAATTTTACGTAAGTTAGGGTGGGTTTATTTAAGCTGTTTGTCACCCAAAAAACTATCGGCGAACCCACCCCTACAGCCGATCGATCGCCGTCAACTATCAATTGTTAACTGTCAATTGTTAACTGTCAATTGTCAACTCTCAACTCTCAACTATTTACCGAACTGCTGGAGTAATTAAAGTGACGCGGCGGCTGTCTACTAACATCGGCCAAAATCCTCTATCGCTCAGCGTTTTTACCGCAGCAGCAGCAGCATTTTGGTCTGTGGTATAAGTGACGAATAAAAAAGGACGGCGGCCGTAAGAAGCTAAGCCGATTTGCGCGCCTAAAGTTTGCCGCAATTGCGCAGCTAATTCGGGTTGGTTGAAGTAATCGACTAAGACTGCATAACCGGGCCCGAGGGGTTGGGGATTGAAGGCAAGATTGCCTGTTTGAGGGTTGGAAATTGGTTGGGAATTATCAGTTTGAGGGTTGGGAATCGGTTGGGAATCGGCGACTGGTTCGGGATTGTAGACTGGCAAATTTTCGGGGATTGAGGCGGCGGGCGATCGCACTACATAAGCCTGCAATCCAACAACATCTTGAATGTATTTTACCCAATCGCTGGCGATTTGCGAGTTGCGAAAGCCGCCGATTCTAGTTACAGTATCGTTGATGTACCGACAAACTATGTTGTCAGTATTGTCGGGAAAAGAGCGTTTTGCTCTTTCTTGCTGTTCGGGGTTTTGGGTGACGATTAATAACAAATATTCGTCGGGCTGGGGAGGTTGACAGCTTGGTTGAGCCCGAACGGATGTCGGTAAAATTGTCAAGGCTAAAAGGGCGATCGAACTCGCAGAAAATAGGGGAAATGAAACTGCAAGTTTGTACAATTTCTTTCTAAATTCGGCGAGTGGTTTTATCTGATTTTTTGTTAATGCGTTCATGCTGGCTGTAAGGATGCGATCGCATCTGGAATGCTTTCTGAGGGGGCTTGAAATTCGCCTGCGATCACGTATTCTAACCGCAGTTTCAACCAGGTGATAAATTTAGGATCGGTAGAAATAATGGCGGCTGCCGGCTGGGGGCATTTCGCTTTAATTTGAGCCATTGCCGATACTTCTAGAAATGCCGGTTGCTTGACCAACCAAAAGTCTATTTGTTTTTCTTGTTCTCGGTAATTGCGTATTCTTTCTTTGAAGACTTCATCAATACCTTCTTCTTCGAGGAGAAAGCGCTGGCTGGCCAAGACGTAGTAGTAGGTTTGCATTTTTGTCCGTTGTTAGAGTTTAGTTGTTAGGTGTTGGTGTCGCCTGTGCCGATCGATCTGGGGCTGCGACGGGTTTGCCTTGCGGCGGGTGCTAGAGCGCACTCTAGACTGCTACAGCCGTTTACTTTACCTTATCGTTGTCATTTTGGGTAGGTGTGGGGGATTTGAGATTTGAGATTTAAGATTTTGGATTGGTAATTGGCGATCGAGATTAGGTTTTTAAGCTTGTCGATCGCCGATTTCAGATTTGCGCTTTTTACTTAGGTTAGTATCATTGAATCTACTATTTAACCCGATTCTTTACCAAAATTTTACAAAACCTCCGATCGATTACCGGTAGGAAGAATAAATGAAAGTTACGGGCGATCGGGATTTTTCATAATTTGCAGTAGAATGTTAAATATATTTAAGTATATTACTTTAGTGAAGAATTGCTTTATGTATAGATCGTAATTTTGCGGATGTGCCATATTGCGATCGATGACAACTCAGAGGTTGACCTTATGTCTGCTATCAAAAAAATATCGATTGCTGTTGGGGTCGCTACTGCAATCTTTTTGGGAACAGCCAATAAAGCTCGGGCCGCTGTTGTGACATTTGACGACTTGCCAGATATCAGCAAAAAGCAGGTGACGTTCGCACCTATTGATAACGGCTACGGCGGCTTTAATTGGAACAACTTTAGCTACATCAGTTACAGCAATAAGGTATCGGATTCTGGCTTCGATAAAGGAAGAGTTTCGGGGCAGAATTTGGCATTTAACCGCAACGCGCAGCCGGCCTCAATAACTAATACCAGCGCGTTTAATTTTACTGGTGCGTATCTGACAGCGGTGTGGAAAAATGATTTGACAATTAAGGTAGTGGGTTTGTTGGGAGGGGTGGAAAAGTATGCCACCACAGTTAGTGTCGGCTACGATAATCCGACTTGGTTTAATTTCAATTACACTGAGATCGATCGAGTGAATTTCAGTTCTTCTGGGGGGATTGCGCCCAATTTTCAAGTGGAATATAGCGATCCGACAAATCAGCATTTTGCGATGGATAATTTCACTGCAGAACCTTTTGTTGCCAATGCTGAATTGGTGCC